>JAFGID010000105.1 GCA_016929735.1 Ignavibacteriales bacterium
TAGAATTTTATCTACTAAATTTGGTGTTCAGGCGATTAGTCTTGCAATGAAGAAAAATTTCGATAGAATGGTAGCATTAAATGGTGACGAAATCAAGAGTGTAAAAATCTCTGAAGCAATTGCAAGACAAAAGCTAGTTAAGAAAACTGACCAAGCTGTTCAATGTGCGAGTGCAGTTGGTGTATCGTTTGGTGTAGAAAAATTTTAATGTTCAATTTGCTAAAATCTTTATTTTTGTTATATTTGCATTCACATTTTTAGAATATACTAATTTTGTTCTTAATTTTGTTGGGGTCGTAGTTCAGTTGGTTAGAACGCCTGCCTGTCACGCAGGAGGTCGCGAGTTCGAGTCTCGTCGGCCCCGCATTTTCACAATCCTCACTTCTTTAGGTGAGGATTTTATTTAAATTTTCTTTAATCAAGGGAGTAGATTTAATGGCTATTAAGAAACAATTTCTTAAAAGTAAACCCGTTTGTAAGGTTACTTTTAAGATACCAAAAGAGAAAGCTGAAGGTTTTAAAACAGCAAGCGTAGTTGGTGATTTTAACGATTGGAATTCAAAGAAGAATAAAATGACCAAAGTTAAAGCAGATGGTTCGTTTACTGCTGCTATAGAGTTTGATCTAGGGCAAACAATCCAATTTAGATACCTTCTTGATAACAGTATGTGGATGAACGAACCACAGGCCGATAAGGAACTCCATACTGAATTTCCTGATGCTACCAACTCTGTTTTAATAACTTAATAGTTTTACAAAAGGTGGATTTTTATCTGCCTTTTTTATTCTATAACCTTTCGAAATTCGAATAATAAGAAGCATTTAAAAATTAGAAAATTTCTTTTTAATTAGCCGTTACGAACCGAATTGTCTGAAGACTAAGCATCTCAATTCCGAACCGATTAAGATGTAATGATTTAAGGTTTGAGATTCTTCGCTTCGCACTGAATGACTCAAAAAATACTTTTCATATACCCAATGACTTTAAAAAATTTTGCAACATTTTTAATTCATCAAAAAATATTATTATTGAAACATAATTTTAATTTTTTCTTTAAATAACAAGGTGCTAAATGAAAAGAGTTACTTATTTAATAACGATTTTACTTTTATTTAATATGGAAATCTTTGAAACCTTGGTAATTGGATATCCAATCATCCCTGAACCTCAAGTTGTAAAAAGTGTTAACTCTACCTTTCAATTAAGCGATGTTATATCAATTTCAATAATTGGAAAAGATTTTGAAAAACTTAGCTATAGTGTTAGCCACATTGAAGAAGTATTACAAGCAAAATTTAATGTAAGAGCGGATATACTCAGAAATCAGGATGATGCTACGATCATCTTAAAAATCGTTAGCAAAATTGACTGCGAGGAAAATATCCCAACAAATATTTATGATGAGGCATATAGACTTTTAATTGATAAAAACGGAATACTCATCGAAGCTACCACTCCACACGGAATATTTTACGGTACAATGAGTCTGGTTCAACTTCTGGAGCAATCAACGGATGGATTGTTAGGCATAGAAATTATTGACTGGCCTGATTTAAAAGTGCGTGGAATATCCGATGATATTAGCCGAGGACAAGTATCAAATCTCGAAAATTTCAAAAGGATAATAAAGTTTATTGCACGATATAAAATGAACACTTACATGCCATATATTGAAGATGTATTGGAGTTTGACTGCTACCCTTCTATTGGCAAAGGACGAGGTGCATTGACAAAAGAAGAGGTGAAAGAAATAATAAAATTTGCAGATGAACATTTCGTTGAAGTAGTTCCAATATTTCAAACGCTTGGACATTATGAAAATATTTTGGTAATGAAAGAATTTTTGGATTACGCAGAATTTCCCGGAGCCGCTTCACTTTGTGTTGCAAATGAAAATATTTATATTTTTCTTGAAAATATGTTGAAAGAAATTTTTGAACTTTTCCCCTCAGAGTACTTTCATATGGGTGCAGATGAAAGTTATGATGTCGGCCTAGGTAAAAGTCGCCATCTTGTAGCAAATAGTAGTTTAGCACAAGTTCACGCAGACCATTATAAAAAAGTTTACTCTATTTGCAGGAAATACAACAAAAAAGTGTTAATGTATGGAGACATTATACTAAACCACCCTGATATATTGAATGAACTTCCAAAAGATGTTACAATTGTTGATTGGCATTATAGAGCAGAAGATTATTATCCGTCCACAACACTATTCAAAAACGCTGGTTTTGATTACTATGTGTCTTCCTCCGTCTGGAATTTTATCACAACGTTTCCAACTTATATAAATGCTATTCCAAATATTATAAATATAACAGATAATGGAGTAAATAACGGAGCAAGCGGAATGATAAATTCCAATTGGGGTGACTATGGAGCAGAGACCTTCAAAGAACTTGTTCTTTTCGGATATGCTTTATCTGCCCAAGCAGCATGGAGTTATGACAAAACTGAAATATCTAATTTCTCATATAATTTTTTCAATGATTTCTTTGGAATTCAAGATAGTTCTTTCAGCATTATATATCAGGAATTAAGCAATCCACAAAACCAGATGATTTGGCATGAAGTATGGCGCCATCCATTATTAGAATTGCGCCCTCCTGTCTGGTGGCAGGGGCAATCATCCTTTGTTGTAAAGACAAATTGGATGGATTGGACACTGCCAAAGGTAAAAGAAAAAATTGAAGAATTAAAGGGACAAGTAAAAAGGAATTCGGAACATCTCGAAATTCTTGAGTACATATTGGAATTAAATCAATGGTATAAAAAGAAATTGAAAGCACATTCATTGTTGCAAAAGATATTAAAGAAACAAAGCAATAATATTTCAGAAGCAGAGAATCTAATATTTCAAAATATAAAATCGCTGAAATCATTAAAAAAGAAATTTAGAGAAATTTGGTTAAAATATTACAAAGTGAATAATCTTAATTATATTGAAGATAAATTCGATAGACTTGTTTCTTATTTTGAAGAATCAAAAGATGAATTAGTAAATAATGAGCTTAACTCTCCTGTATTAAAAAGTAAATGGATATATTATACTTCGGAGGAAGATTCTATAATTAGAAATTCAAAATTCCGATATTCATTCGAATTAAATTCGAGTGATGTTGAATCTGCATATTTACAACTACTTGGGGACACCTATGCTAAATTATACATCAATGAGCAATTTGTTGACGAAGTATATGCAAGGCGTTCTTTATCATTGTTGGTTGATTACGAAAGGATAAAATTTATTAATATAAAAAAATACTTAATTGATAGCACAAATACGATAGAAGTTATTGTGCAAAATTTCAATCGTAGGGGAAATGCAGGTGTAAATATAATTGCAGAAATAAAGACAGATAATGATAAAATAGAAATAATCACCGATGAAAAGTGGTTTGTCTCCAAATCGAATAATGATTGGATAAAAGCTTCTGTCCGAGAATATCCATTTACAATTATAAATCCAAATTTTAATACAAAAAGACCTTCATGGATTGAGAGATAAAATAAAGGAAAATATAAATGAAAAAATTAGAAAATAAAAATGTATTTATTACAGGTGCATCTGCTGGGATAGGTAAAGCATGTGCTTATGCATTCGCAAACGAAGGGTCAAATATTATTATGTGTGCTCGAAGAAAGGAGAAACTCGAAAAAATTGCAGATAATATTAAAAATGACTTCAATGTAGATGTGGACTATTACATTCTTGATGTAACAGATCAAAAAGCTGTTGAGGAAAAAGTATATGAATTATCAAAAAAATATTCTAATATTGATTTTTTAATCAATAATGCCGGACTTGCCAAAGGATTAAACAAATTTCCTGATGATAAAATTGACGATTGGGAAGATATGATTGACACAAACATTAAGGGATTATTGTATGTAACAAAAGCAGTATTACCCATTATGATTAAGAATAATGCTGGACATATAATAAATCTAGGTTCAATAGCGGGACACGAAGCATATCCCAAAGGAGCAGTATATTGTGCCACAAAATTCGCTGTTGATGCAATAACCAAATCACTTAGGATGGATATTCTTGAAAATAATATTAAAGTCACTTCAATCGATCCAGGTATGGTGGAAACAGAATTCAGTGAGATACGATTCTATGGCGATAAGGAAAGAGCAAAACAAGTTTATAAAGGATTAAAGCCGCTTACAGCAGAAGATATTGCAGAAACGATAATATTTTGTGCTACTCGCCCAGAACATGTAAATATAAATGAATTGGTAATAATGCCAAAATCACAAGCGAATGCTTTTATATCATATCGTAAAAATGATTAGAATACAATTTCAATTACTGCTTCAATTATTTTGGTTTTTAAATTAGAAAATTTATCGTTAGCTAAATAGTCTATGTCCACAATGAACTTGCTTTTATTTGTAAAATAATAAGCAATGCCTAAAATTGCGCGGTGAGATTTATAACTATTCGACCTAAAAAAATCATAGCGAGCAAATAGTGAAATTATTGAATCAAAAATTTTGACTTCTCCAAAAATCGAATATCCATCATTTACGAACGAATTGCCAACAGAATCAGCCAAATTTCCGCTCGAGTTCCCTTGTCCAGAGTAATATTGTGAAGATAATACATATGATTTATTTTCAATAGATAAAATTGCACTGTTGAAATTAAAATCAGGTAAACTTTCTGTATTTCCTTTCCCATAGACGAAAGTATAAGAAAGCTGCAAACCCGATAAAATCTCGTATAATGGCCTAATAGTTAAACGTCCTTCAAATGTTTTATTATTTGTATTTTCAATTGCATGATATCCACCACCATTGTAAATACCTATTGCAAAACTTCCAAATTTACCTGGAGGTGTTTTACTTCTTTCCAAAATTTCAGAGTCAGTAATTTTTTCCCCAAGGAGTCCAACAAATGTCAAGCCAAAGTCTGCCGAATTTAAAATATTGTACCTTTCCAAATACATTGTTCCTTGAACTCTGTAACGATTAATATCTTCTTCAAAACTGAGCCAAGGTCTGTGCACCAAGCCAAATTCAAAATAGGTATTGGTTAGAAAGGATAGAGCATTCGTTTTATATTTCAAATAACAATATTTTAATCTCATCTCAATATTTCCTGCATCACTCCCTTCTTCATCTAAAGTTATATCTTGAGTAAAGCGAACAGATAAGTTCTCTGTAAATTCTTTTCTGAAAGTAATATACCCTCTTTTTAATGTAAATTGATTCCTACTAATTGATTGTGAATTTTTTTGTTGAAGACCAAGGAACCATTGTCCCTCAGTTGTTATATCAGTATTGTAATTTTTATTTTCACTAAGGGAATCAGGATTAAATTTAAATGTTTTTAAATCAGACTGGGCTAGTAGATTTGTTAAAATACCGATAAGTAAGAAATAATATAATTTCATATTGACAAGAATTACTTAAAATAACAAATGAGAATTTTTAGAAATTAAACATAAAAAATTGAAAGATCCCCCATTCCTTTTCTTATTATTTCGGGTGTATCTGTGCTTAAATCAACTATACTAGAAGGTTGATTATTTAGTGTTCCTGCTGCAAGCATTAAATCAACATGCGGATCAAAAATAGTTTTTATTTCATCAGGATTATACAGATTATCTCCTCTTCGATTCGTAACGCTTGTGCTCATTAAAGGATTGCCAAGTTCCTTAGCTAAGGTCAATGCGATATTATGACTTGGTATTCTTATACCAACAGTTGCTCTTTTTGATAATAATTTTTTCGGTGCTTTTCTAGAAGCTGGTAGGACAAAAGTATATGGTCCGGGTAAAAGTTTTTTCATAATTTTATAAGCATAATCTGATACTTTGGCATAAGTAGAAATATCCTTAAGGTCAGGACAAATAAAACTAAACAATTTTGTCCCTGTTTCATTTTTTATTTCATAAATTCTTTCTACCGCTTCATTATTAAATATGTCACAACCGAAACCATAAACGGTGTCTGTTGGATAAATAATTATTCCACCATTTTTTAATACTTCAACTGCTTTGTTAATGTATCTTATTTGGGGAGTAACGGGATGTAATTCATAGTATTCCATAGTAGCCTCACAAAAATTTAATTTCTGGATACAATATAAAAAAATATTTTTAATTTGTAAATTTTATTAGCATTTAATAAGTAAAAATTCAATTTTTAATTTTATTTTTGAATCCATAATAATTTAAGTTAATTTTATATTATGAAAAATAGACTTTGCATTGTTGCTTTGAGCGGTGGTCTTGATAGTTGCGTTACAGCTGCACTTGCAAACGAGGAATTTAATCTGGCATTACTTCATATTAATTATGGGCAAAGAACTGAAAGACGTGAATTGCAAGCATTTAATGATATTGCTGATTTTTATAAAACCGACAAGAAATTAATTGTTAACTTAAAATATTTTTCCGAGATTGGCAGTTCTTCGTTGACTGATAGAAATATGGAAGTATCAAAATTTGAACTTAATTCGGATAAAATTCCTAACTCATATGTACCATTTAGAAATGCAAATATACTGTCAATATGCACGAGCTGGGCAGAATCTATTAATTGCCAAGACATTTTCATTGGTGCTGTTTATGAAGATTCTTCGGGCTACCCGGATTGTCGTCCTGATTTTTTTTCAGTATTCAATAAGGTAATCGAACTTGGGACTAAACCAAATTCGCAGATTAAAATTCATACACCAATAATCAATATGAGCAAAAAGCAAATAATACAAAAAGGGATTGAATTAAATGCACCTATTCATCTCACTTGGTCATGCTATAAAGATGAAGTGATTGCTTGTGGTGAATGCGATAGTTGCGCATTAAGATTAAGAGGATTTCAGGAATTAAACATTGAAGACCCGATTAGATATAAAATAATCCATAAATTTATTTAGGCAAACAAATGAATAAAATTGATATACTTGAAACATTTGAGAATCAATATCCAGAAAGAAATTATAAAATAATTCACACAGCACCTGAATTTACTTCTGTTTGCCCAAAAACTGGGCAACCAGATTTTGCAACAATAATTTTGGAATATATTCCGGATAAATTATGCATTGAACTGAAATCATTAAAACTTTATTACAACTCATTTAGAAACGATGGTATATTTTACGAAAATGTAACCAATAAAATTTTAGAAGACTTAGTTACTGTATGCAAACCGAGATTTATGAAAATAGTTGCTAATTTCAATGTTCGGGGTGGGATTTCATCAGAAATAATAGCTGAATATAAAAAATAAATTAAAGGAATAATTATGACAAAGTTAATTAAAAGAAGTTGGGCTGAACCATTTAAAATCAAAATGGTTGAACCATTAAAAATGACATCTAAAGTTGACAGAGAAAAAGCTCTGAAGGAAGCAGGCTTTAATACTTTCCTTTTAAGGTCTGAATATGTGTACATTGACTTGCTTACAGATAGCGGCACAAATGCAATGAGTGACTATCAATGGGCGGGACTGATGCTCGGTGATGAAGCTTATGCTGGTAGTAAGAATTTTTACTATTTGTGGGATAACGTAAAGAAGTATTATGGTATGCCTTATCTTGTTCCGACACATCAAGGACGTGCTGCTGAACATATGATTTCAAAAATACTAATTAAGGCCGGCGATTATGTCGCAGGTAATATGTATTTTACAACCACACGCGTTCATCAGGAATTAGCAGGTGCAACTTTTATTGATGTTATTATTGATGAAGCACATGACCCTCAGAATCTACATCCATTCAAAGGAAATATTGACCCTCAAAAATTAACTGATTTGATTAAAAAAGTTACACCTAAAAAAATGGCTTACGTTTATATGGCAGGGCCGGTTAATATGGCTGGTGGTCAACCTTTTTCAATGAAGAACCTGAAAGAGATAGGTGGAATATGTAAAAAACATAATATTCAATTATGGTTTGATGCAACCCGTGCAACAGAAAATGCGTACTTCATTAAAATGCGTGAGAAGGGATACGAGAAAAAAACTGTTTCTCAGATATTAAAAGAAATGTGCTCCCACTTTGATGGAATTTGGGTTAGTGCTAAAAAGGATTTGATGGTAAACATAGGTGGGATTCTTGCAACAAAAAATAAACACGTTTACGAAGAGGCAAGAAATATGGTTGTAATATATGAAGGTTTGCATACTTACGGTGGATTAGCAGGAAGAGATATGGAAGCGATGGCTCGTGGAATGGAAGAAATGGTTAGTTTTGACAATATAAAAGCAAGAATTGGTCAGGTAGAATATTGCGGTAAACAATTAGAAAAATATGATATCCCGATGGTTAAACCCTTTGGCGGGCATGCAATATTTCTCGATGCAAAACAATTTCTTCCTCACTTGAAGCAGGATGTGTTCCCCGCACAGACACTTGCTGCTGAAATTTACGCTGATTCAGGGGTTAGGGCAATGGAAAGAGGCGTTGTTTCTGCTGGTCGAAATCAAAAAACGGGCGAACATAATTATCCTAAACTAGAATTAGTCCGATTAACATTCCCTAGACGTGTATATACTCAAGCACATATCGATGTAACAGTTGAATCCATTGCAGAAGTATACAACCATAGGAAAAAGATAAAAGGTCTTGCAATGATTTATGAACCAAAGTATTTGAGATTTTTCCAAGCAAGATTTAAACGACTATAATTATTTGGGTTCAAAAGAATCCAATTTTTATTAATCTATGTTAGATAAAATTAAAATAAGAAAAGATATTTCAAAAGAAAGAGAGAAAATTTTCAATGATCCTTTAAATTTAAGGGATGCTTACAAAACATCTGCTTTATTTAGTATGTTCATTGAGAATTCAATAAAAAAAATCTTAGCTAGTAAAAAGACTAAAATAGCTTTAGCTTCAGTAGGAAGTTTTAGTAGATACGAACTTTCTCCATACTCTGACATAGATGTTATTTTCATTTGTGAATCTGTTAAAAAATCAGAAGATGAAATTCAAAATATAATAACAAGTTTTTGGGATTCAGGAATTGAAGTATCTCACACTGTACGAGAATTTACCGACATAGAAAAATTTAAAAAAAGCGATTTACACACATTTACTCAATTCTTTGAGACAAAATTTCTTGGTGGTAATAAAAATATTTACAAGCAATGGCGACACGAGATTACTACGAGTTTAAATGAGGAATTGAGAAGAAATTTAATTCTTGACTTTTTCACTGATATAAAAAAAAGACTTGAAAAATACGGAAAATCTCCAAAAGTTTTAGAACCAAATGTAAAATACACTGCAGGTGGTTTGAGAAGTGTGCATGATGTCGAATGGATTTATCTTATTAGGAATATATTGACACTTGACAAGCAAACTCAAAAAACACAGACTGAATTATTCCTGAAATTTTTGCGAAGTCAAGAAAAATTTTATCCAAGGGCAGTTGAGAGATTATATAATAGTTATAATTTCGTCCTTAAAACTCGAAACTTATTACACATAATCAGCGGTTTTAAAAATGACAGACTTGAATTTGACTACCAAGAAAAA
This sequence comes from Ignavibacteriales bacterium, assembly GCA_016929735.1. Classification (GTDB taxonomy): domain Bacteria; phylum Bacteroidota; class Ignavibacteria; order Ignavibacteriales; family Melioribacteraceae; genus JAFGPR01. The sequence continues at coordinate 9,504 of JAFGID010000105.1, forward strand.
ATTGCTAAAATCTTGGGTTATGAAATCAATCCTCAACTCAATTTTATGAAGGAATATTTTACTGCAACGAACGTTCTTCACAGATTTTCGAAAACTTGGCTCTTAAGATTTGAGGAAGAAATTTCACCAGTCCTGTCAGACTATTTAACTATTAAATTGGATGATGATTTTTCGATTAAAGGGAGAGTAATTTCAATATCAAAAAATAGAAATTTAAATTTATCGGAAATTCTCAGAACATTTTACTATCGTGGTCTTTATGAAGCACGTTTTGATCAGAATCTTCGTTCTTTAATCATTGAAAATATTCAAGAAATGCTCGAAGAAGAAGATGAACAAAATTCATCATCAGCTTTCTTTAGGGAGATATTAAGGTTGCCGAAGAATGTGAGTAAAGTTTTAACAACAATGAATGAGTTAAATGTTTTAAGTGCTTATCTACCTGAATTCAAAGATATGGTTGGATTTTTCCAACCGGGTGTATATCATTGTTATGCTGCTGATGAACATACTTTGTTTGCGATACGAAATCTCGAAAAATTAGAAGACACTCAATCACTTATTGGTGATTTGTTTTCAAGCATTAGGGATAAGGATATTTTATATCTTGCTGTTTTACTACATGATATTGGCAAACCTATCAACCTTACAGGGCATGAAATAATTGGAGCAGAAATAGCTTCCAGCATTTGTAATAAATTAAGATATAGCGAAGATGAAATTGAACTTGTCAGATTTCTTGTTCGCAATCATCTTGTAATGGAGCAGACTGCTTTCAGAAGAAATATTGATGACCCGGTAACACTAAATAATTTTGTCAAGAATATCCCATCTGTTCATGCTCTCGATATGTTATATCTTATAACTTATGCAGATCTTTCCGCTGTAAGCCCCGCAGTATGGACAAGATGGAAAAATGATTTGTTAAATAATTTGTATATGAAATCGAGAACTATGCTTGAGAATAATATTACTGGAGAGGAATTATTGAAGATTCAATCTTTTAGTGAAATAATTGATGATACAATCGAAGTTGATGATTCATTAAAAGAACATATAGACGCAATAAATAATTCAGGTTATTTATTACAATATACGATTGATGAAATAAATGAGCATATAGATCTAATTGAAAAGGAATCTAAAACTTCCGTACTTTTTAAAAAAATAGAGCAATTCACCAATATAACAGTGATTACGAGCAACACAAATTCTTTACTCGCTAAGTTATGCGGAGCTTTAACAATAAATGATATTAATATTCATGATGCAAATATTTTCACTCGGAAGAATGACATTGCAATAGATAGTTTTAATGTAACAGACTTTAGGACGCATGAACCAATCGAAGAAAGCAGATATGATAAAATCAGAAATGACGTTAGAAATTCCGTTGGAGATAATATTCAAATAAATCGTGAATTCTATCAAGTAAAGAAAAAATGGTGGCGGCTAGAAAATAAATTTTTCAGTCGCAAAGGAAAGATTGCTGTAAAATTTGAGCCACATGACAAATATACTATTATTGATGTTTTTTCTCCTGATAGACTGGGGTTGCTTTATGCAATAACAAAAAAAATCAGTGAACTCGGTTTATCAATTCATTTTGCAAAAATTGCAACTAAAGGAGATGATGTAGTTGATACTTTTTATGTTCTTAGGGATGATGAGAAAAAAGTCCTTTCAAATCAATATGAACTAATTCGTTATGAATTAATTGAAGCAATAAAAGAATTATTATAAATGAAAACATTAGAAAAATACAAACCAATTGGAATTTTCGATTCTGGTATAGGCGGACTAACGGTTGTAAAAAATATTTTTTCAACTTTATCAAACGAAAGTATTGTTTACTTTGGCGATACAGCACGCCTGCCTTATGGGACAAAATCAAATTTTACTGTCATTGAATATTCAACGCAGGCAGCAAGATTTCTTATCAACAGGGATGTAAAAATTATTGTTGTCGCTTGTAATACTGCTTCATCTGTTGCTTTAACAGTGCTTCAAAATAATTTTAATGTTCCTATTATCGGGATGATTGAAGCGGGTTCGAAAAAAGCATTGGAAAGAACAAAAAGCGGAAAGATAGGGATTATTGGAACGAATGCCACAATAAATAACAAAGCTTATTCGAAAGAGATACTGAATTTAGACAAAGATGTTCAGGTCTTTGAAAAAGCTTGTCCTCTTTTTGTTTCTCTTGCTGAGGAAGGATGGCTTGAACATAAGGCTACCTACTTAATTGCAGAGGAATATCTGAAAGAATTAAGAGATAAAAAGATTGATACACTCGTTCTTGGATGTACCCACTACCCTGTTTTGAGTAAAGTAATTCAAAAAGTTATAGGTGACGATGTCGAATTAATTGACTCCGGTTCAGCCGCATCTTTTTTTGTTGAGAAATATCTTGAAGACAATAATTTGAAAAATGATACTGGGAATGAAGGGACTTATGAATATTATGTAAGTGATATTTCGACGAATTTTAAGGTTATTGCCGAAAGATTTCTTGCCCGGGAAATCAATGAATTGAAAAAAATTGATTTGGATATTCTAACAAAATTACAATAAATCAATTTCTAGTAATTTTCTCAAGACCTGAGAAATATCACTTCTCAATGGTTACTTGCTTTTTTATAAAAATAAATTCCGCATATTGTTTTTGCATCACATATTTCTCCTTTTGTAATCATCTCTTCGATCTCTGACAAATCAAATTCCAAAACTTCCATTCCGATTTCACCTTCTTCCCTTTTATGTTCGCCTGCCTTAAGATTAGTTGCGAGATAAATATATAGTTTTTCATCACAAAATCCGGGCGATGAATAGATATATCCAAGGTTTTCAATTTTTCCTGCTGTGTATCCCGTTTCTTCAATTAGTTCGCGAGTTGCACATTCAACAGGGTCTTCATTTTTATCTAATTTACCTGCTGGTAATTCATAAATTATTTTATTTAATGGATAGCGAAATTGTTTTACTAGAATAATTTTATTCTCCTTCGTAACTCCAACAACAACAGCACCACCGGGGTGATGAACAATTTCCCTCACCCCGGGATTACCGCTTTTATAAATTATTTTATCAACCTGAATGCTAAAAACTTTTCCTGTGAAAATTACTTCACTTTTTTCTATATCAAAGTTCATATTTACTCATTTATATTTAATTCTTTATTTAAGAAATGTTTGAACCAGAATTTTATCGTCTCACGATTCGAATGATTACGTTTAGGATATCTTAATCCATGTCTTTCATTCGGATAGAACATCATTTCAAAATCTTTATCCAAATCCTGAAGTTTGCTTATCAATTGTATGCTGTTTTGCATATGTACATTGTCATCAAGCGTTCCGTGTGTAATAAGAAGATGACCTTTGTACCAGTCAACATATTTCATCACTGAACTGACATCATATCCGTCGGGATTTTCTTCTGGTTTATCCATATATCTTTCTGTGTAAACATTATCATATAGATGCCAATCCGTAACAGAAAAATCTGCGATACCGTGTGTAAAATAATCAGCGCCGTAAGTTAGAGCCATACAAGTTACATATCCACCATAACTGCCACCTGTAATTCCAATTTTTGTTGAATCGATAAAAGGTTTTTGTTTCAACCATTTTACTGTTTCGATATAATCGTTCATTTCCCACTTACCAAGATTTCTATGCATAAATGAAATTGAATTTTTATCAAAATGCGATGAGCCACGATGGTCAACCGAAAGAACTATAATTCCATTTTGTGCGAGATAATGTGAACTCATCGAATATGGCCATGAATTTCTTACTGATTGTGATGCAGGCCCACCATAGACCGAAATAATTACAGGATATTTTTTACTTTCATCAAAATCTGGTGGTAGATACCAAAGTGCTGGTAAGTTAATTCCATCTGAAGTCGGGATTGATAACAACTCTGTTTTTGCTAATTTGTATTCATTAAGTATAGGTAATTTTCTATCACCTAAATTTCTGATTACCTCTCCATCCGAGTTTAATAAATCAATCTTGTGAGGAGTTGAAACATTGCTGTATGTATCAATAAAATATTTTCCGTCTAATGAAACCTGACAAGTATGAAATCCATTTTGATTAGTAATTTGTTTTAATCCGCTCCCATTAAAATTTATTTTGAATAAATGCTGCTCAACTGTATTACTATTTACCCCTGAAAAATATATTATTTGGTTATCTTCATCGACAAGACTAATGTTTGAGACACTAACATTTCCATCATTAATTTTATTGATCAAATTACCTTTGTAATCATAATGATATAAATTATACCATCCTTCAACATTGCTCCTTAGAATAAAACCATTCCCATTTTTTAGGACATAAATATCTTCAAAAAATTCCACCCAAGAATGCTGATTTTCGAAAAATATCTCTTCCTTGTCACCATTAGCTTGTCCAATATCAAAAATTTTTATTGTATCCTGTCCCCTGTTCATCCATTGGACAAATAATTTTGAACCATCCGTACTCCAAAATGGGAAAGCAATGTATTGATCCGCATCTGGATTAAAATCAGCCCAAACGATATTTTGATGGACTATGTCAACAATACCAAGTTTGACAAGTGGATTTGGGTCACCGGCTTTCGGATAGTGTTCCCATTCTAATTCACCATGTTGTCCATCAGCATTATAGAGTGGAAATTTTGGAATGGGTGAATCGTCAAAACGGATAAAAACAATTTTCCTGCTATCGGGACTCCACCAATATGCTCTGTATTGGGAACGCCTTCCAAGAATTTCTTCATAATAAACCCAAGAAGCGTATCCGTTTTTTATCACATCACTGCCATCAAAGGTATATTGTTTTTCAATATTATTACTTAAATCATAAACATAAAGATTATTTTTTTTAGTATAAGCAATAAATTTACTATCGGGAGAAAAATCAGGATTTTTTATTTCATCTTCAATTAACAACTCGTTTAATTCACCTATACTTATTGAAAAAAAATAGTACTTATTATCTTTTTTCATTAAGTATTTATCATAATCTCCAGTCCTTATTTCGTATTTTAAAACAGAGAAACCAGAAGGTAAATTTTTATTGATTTCTTGAATATCAAGAAAATCAACTTCTGCTCCGTCATTTGCGCTTACTTTGATTATTTTTGTGTTTCCTTCCTCTGTCCTCATTTCTAAATAATTTTCTGAATCGAACCAGTTTAATATGCGAGGTAGATTATCAAACAATTTTGGTTCACCAGATTTAAATACTTGGTTATATGTTAAATATTGATTTTGTCCATTTACATTTGAGCTATACCCAATCAGTAAAATAATAAAAATTACAACATTAGAAATATTTTTAAATTTCATAACTTTCCTCTAAATTACGACTTAAATAAAAAAGACACATTCAGTAAGATAGAATGTGCCTTTTAAAACATTTTAAGTAAACATATAGAAATTTACTATTGTTGCTCACCCATCGAGAATCCCATTTTCCAACTGCTACCATCTTTTACTAGATCAATAGCTTCCTCTGTTACTTCACCATTCTTGTAAGTTGTCTTAATATTTACCTTTGCAGTTTCTTCTTTTACATCTTCACTCACAATTTCAATTGACTCGATTCCACCCTTTTCTTCAATTTGTTTTTTTGATTCATCAAGTGAAGTTTTAATCTTTTCTTCACCTAACATTTGAATAATGTCATCAGTGTAGTAATCCATTGCTTTGTCAACATCACCTTTTTCGACAGCAGCGTAAAATTCTTTTACTGTGTCAGCTGGGCTTGAACCACCACCACAAGCTACAAAAAGTACCATAATAGAAATTGCGAGAAAACTAAATAAAGCTTTCATAACTCTCCTTTTGGTTTAATTTGAAATGAATAAATTTTATTTAAATATTTACTTTTAATTAAAGAACTCGGATACAAAAACGGTCCATCACCTAATGGAATAAAAGCTGTATCAAGTCTATTTTCTATCAAATCAATGCCTGCATTTTTATATGCTTTCCATACCAATTCTGTGCAATACAATTTATCATCTGTTCTCATACTAAAATCAGGGTCAAACATTATTTTATCGTCAAAATATGATTTCGCAATTTCTGCTGCAGTGTTTGGTATTGCAAAATTAATAGTATCAAAAAAACGATAAATTGATCCGCCTGAATTATTCTCGTAATCTAAAAAATCATCAATATAATCCATTCGAACATAATCGGTATCTGCATCTGTTTCACCTGGCACAGCATGAACTACAAAAATCGAATCTTGGGGTCTTACAACAACTCCTACGTGCGAATATGGTGAATCTGAATCCATCAGCAGAACAAACTGGCTAACAAGACTGCGTCCTTTTCTGAATATCAAATCACCATGTTCTACAATTCTGTAATCTAATCCTACATTTGTAAATTCATCCTGATGACTGAACCATATAGTTTTAACATAATAAAAGGCAAACACACTAATTAAAAGAACAAAAATAAGCAGTGTTATTTTGAGAAATTTCTTCAAAATTTAGTCAGTAAATAAAAAAATTTTTCTTAATCATAATATACACTAAAGAATATTTTCAAACAATATTTTAATTCATTTTTTTATCTTTGTAATACAATTTAAGTTATTTTGACTTTTATTAAATAATAAAAAAAAATATGAACAAAATTATTAAATATTCAGCCGTATTTATTTGTGTTTATTCGGTCATGACATTTGCTCAGACTGGGACTCTAACAGGATTAGTTTTCGATGCTGAAAGTGAAAAACCGATTTCATCAGCTACAATAACCATTAAAGAAATAAACTTATTTAGTACTTCTGATAGCAATGGTTTTTACTCGATTTTTGAAATACCTGTTGGTAAATATACTGTTGACTTTGTAAAAAATGATTATTTACCTTTTAGTGTGAATGGATTAAGAATTGACACCGCAAAACCTCGCGAATTGGAAATTGGATTATTGCACGAATACTATTTAGATTACTATGATTCTGCATTTATTAAAAGCAACCTTTTTCCTACTGAAAATTTAGCTCAACCATTTATTCTAGACAATAATTATTTCACTTTAGGTGATAAGCATAATAATCATAAAACATATTTTAATAAGTACATTAAGGGTTACAATGCTCTTATATTGCAGGCAATTGACAAAGTTCAAACTACTGCTTTAGATGGAGGCGGTTACTTTATAGGAATAAAAGCTGAACCACCTGAATCACCAATAGGTTATAAGTTAAAATTATTTGGAAACGAATTGATTGAACCACCGAGAAAAACGAGTTACTGCAGCGGTTCAACATATACTGCTTTTATCGAGGCATTAAATTTAATTTTTGAATATCAAGAAAAACCATTGACTTATGAAGTATATGAGGCGATGCGAATGCAGGAATTAGATAACGGTCGTCGGGAAGATGATATTAAATTTTGGGGAAAATGGAATGCTGATGGTTTTGGAAATCATTTTGCATTAGTTCAATATTCCGATATGGGAAAAATTATAGAACCGAACAATGCACTTCCTGGCGATTTTATGAATATATCTTGGACAAACGGTGGAGGACATTCAGTAATATTTTTAGGATGGCACTTAGATGATACCGGGGAATTAAATGTAGTATATTGGTCCAGCCAAAAATCAACAAATGGAATAAGCGATCAGGTTGTTCCAATAAGCAGGATAAATGAAGTGATGGTTGTTAGATTGACAAAACCTGAGAAACTTTTCTATCTTGATGTAAACAAATCAACCTCTTACGATGTAAAAGGTTGTAAAATAAGCTCTGAAAGAATTAAAGAGGCAAACGATGGAATGTAAAAACTATAAAATTAATTTAGCAAAATGTAATTGTACCTACGAACCATGCAGTAGAAAAGGTTTCTGTTGCGAGTGCATTGAATATCACCGTAGAAATAATGAACTTCCTGCGTGTTATTTTTCTAAAGAAGCAGAAAAAACTTACGATAGAACAATTAAATATTTTGTTAAACTAAATTCAAAATAATTTTTTAGTTTTACCAATGAATAAAATTCTAATCATACCATCAATTGATATACAAAACCGTAAAACAGTTAGGGTAATTCAAGGAATACCGGAATTGAATTGCATGGATTATGGAGATGACCCGGTTGAGATGGCAATGTTATTTCGAGCAGAAAATGCAAAATGTTTACATATTGTGGATTTTAATTCTGCGGCTGAACATTCGAATAAAAATTTTGACATAATAAAAAATATTTGCAAAAGTGTAATTATTCCTGTCCAATTAGGTGGAGGGATCAGAACTCTTGATGATGCGAAGGAAGTTTTCGAACTTGGTATTTACCGCTTGGTTATTGGTTCGTTAGCATTGACAAATTTTTTAGAATTTGAAAATATATTAAATTATTTCGGGCCACTTAAAATAATTGCTGCACTAGATGTGATGGGTGATGAAATGTACATAAGAAGTGAGCAAAAAAAAACGGGTATATCACCATTTGAATTTGCTAAAAGACTGGCACGAATTGGAATAAATAGATTTGTTGTTTCGGACATTAAAACAACTGGAATGATGTCAGGTCCCAACATCAAATTATCGAAAACTATTGGCGAAATAACTAAATTAAAAATTACATTGGCAAACGGAATCGGGGGTTATCAGGATTTAATTGATGTTCAAAATGCCACAGACTATGGAATTGATTCGGTTATTATCGGCCGTGCATTGTACGAAAATAAATTGTCTTGCCAAAAGATATGGCGAATTGCAGAATCAGGAATTTTCAATTAGAGTAAATATATGAGACAAAAAAAAATAATCAACCAGCGTAGCAGTTTTTGGGCTAATTTATTTAAACGCCCAACTGAAATGAGTGAATTAAAAAATTTACTCAGATCAATTCCCCCATTCGAAAAACTGAGTTCCAAATATCTTAATCAAATCATCAAATTAACTCATAATAGAAATTATGAAGAGAATGAATTCATTTTCTATCAGGGTGATCCGGGAATGAGTTTATACATTGTCCGAAGCGGTGGAGTTGTCGTTTCTTATTTGAGAGAAGACAATACTGAGATTAACCTTGCCGAATACAGTACAGGTGATTTTTTCGGAGAACTTGCATTAATTGATGGTGATACAAGAGCAGCTTCTGCCTATGCAACAGAAAAAACTAATTTAACAATATTATTCAAGCCCGACCTTGATGACTTTATTAAAAAATATCCAAACAAAGGTATTGAAATTCAAGAAGGAATAATGAAAATAATTACAACAAGATTAAGAAATATATATAATGAATATTTTGAATTATCAAAAAAAATATACAGTGAGGATAAAAAATGAACGGGATAAAAAAGATATTGGTACCAGTTGATTTCTCAAAAAATTCACTCAATGCATTAACTTATGCTAACAATTTTGCAAAGTGTTTCCAATCAAAATTATTCTTAATTTATGTTGTTGAACCTATAATTTATCCATCCGATTTTGGTTTAGGGCAAGTATCCCTGGTGGCAAACACTCAAGAAATTATTGACCATTCTAAAGAAGAATTAGAAAAATTAGCAAATAAAGAAGTTAGCAAACCAACTGAATTCGAAATTATTATTAAACGTGGCAGACCATTTATGGAAATTATTGATACTGCAACTGAAATTGATGCTGACATTATAATTATTGCAACACATGGGCACACTGGAGTTGACCATTTACTCTTTGGCAGCACAGCAGAAAAAGTTGTCAGAAAAGCCCCCTGCCCTGTTCTTACGGTAAGAAATCCTGTGAAGGGTTTTAATTATAAAAACAGTAAATAAAAGGTGTTGTCTCATAAGTGTCATTTTGAGGAGCGAAGCAACGAAAAATCTCATTTTTTATTTTAAAATGTAATTTTTGAACATTTTTTCGTTCATTTTTTACTTTTGAGATAGCATCTTTAAATAACTCTTGAATTTATACCCTTAATTTTCACTTATGAGTTTTGGAAAGAATTTTAGTATTTTTGCAATATAAAAAATTGTTATACTGAAACTGCACGGAGTATAACATTCTTTAAGATAAATGTTCGTGATGGATAATTAATAGTTAGCCGTAAATAAAGGGCAAAAGATGCTTATTCCTGTCAATTATCACAAAAGAATTTACCCAAGACATATTCATCCTGAAGTATTTGAAGTGGCAGGACATTTTGATGTTGAAAGAATA
>JAFGID010000106.1 GCA_016929735.1 Ignavibacteriales bacterium
GGATTTTTGGGTTTGGGAATTGCATTTCTGGTAGGCCCTGATGTGAAAAGTTATCATTTGTTAGTCCATATTGGGATAAATGTTGGAATTTTAATCGGATTGAACAACCTGGAACGTAGCTTTCGGGAGAAATGGATGGTGATGAACCAATCAGCAACGCCTCAAGAGCTCCAGGCATTTAAACGGCAAATGGAAAAATCATTGGCATATTAATTTACAGAAGTTATGAATGAACATAATCTAAAGAAGAATACCTATTTTGTGGCGATCGGACAACTTGCCCAAAAAGTCCTGGCGTTTGCTTTAATTCCGTTTGCCGCTCGTTACTTAGGTGATGATGGCTTTGGTAAGTTTTCACTGGCAAGCACGATCATGTTTTTTATATTTCTTTTTAATGACATAGGAATTAATACATATATTACTCGAGAAACAGCTAAAAACAAAAAACTTGCTGAAAAATATTTTTATAATTCAATTATGATAAAATTTATTTTAATCTTTTTAAATTTTCTAGGTTTGTTGTTCTATTTAAAATTAGCTAATTACTCATCAGACACAAATCATGCGATCGTCATTTTTGCTGGTTACGGTATTGTGACTTCAATAATGCAGTTGAGTATTGGCATATTTGAGGCATTTGAGCAGATGAAGTATGAAGCAATTATTTTTACCTTCGAAAAGGTACTAATAACAACATTGAGTATTTTTCTGCTGGTAAAAGGCTATGGTCTATTTATATTTTGTGCTGTCTTCCTATTTGGAGGGATGATCAGTATTGCATTAAGTGCATATTTTTTAAATAAAAAATTTAACTTTCGGATCGACAATTTTAAGCTGGATTATGCGATTGTAAAAATCCTGATCAAAGAATCCATTCCGTTTGGTTTATCTATTTTAATTGCAACCATTTATAATAATGCTGGAATTCTTTTTCTTTCATTGATGAATTCGACTGATGTAGTCGGCTGGTATTCTGCAAGTTTCAAATTTATATCAATAACGAATTTCATTCCTACAATTCTGATCGCAGCCACTTATCCTGCTTTATCAAAAGGGATTTTCCAAGAGAATGAAAGAATATCAAAACTGTTTACAAAATGTATGCGTTACTTATCTTTTATCGCTTTGCCAATGATTGTTGGTACTTCCATCTTATCGGATAAAATAATTTACTTTATTTATGGAACTGAATTTCTAAACGCAGTTGCATCACTGCAGATTTTAGTATGGGCTGCTGCATTGGTATTTTACAATATCTTTTTTACGGGAATTTTAAAGGTAGCCAATTTACAACAATTGATGGTCAAAGTACAGCTCATTGGTCTGGGGATAAATATTGTGTCAAATCTTTTTTTGATTAAATATTATTCATATATTGGCGCAGCAATTTCCACTGTAGGTACAGAAGCATTCATTTTCTTTGCCTATTTTATAATCATTTATAGAAAAGTTGTGAAACTTCAAGAATTAAGTTTCATAATTAAAACTGTTCTTGCAACATTACTCATGTCGATTTTTTCAATTTGTTTTAAAGATTATAACTTTTTTATTAATGTTTTAGGCAGTAGTGTTATTTTCTTTTGCTGTTTGTATGTAATGAAGGGTTTTTTCCTCTGGGAGATTTTACCTACATCGAATAAATGAACGGATTGAGGTTCAAATGGCGAAGGCGTTAAAGATTTTGATGATTAATAAGTATTATTTTGTAAAGGGAGGTTCTGAGAGTTATTTCTTTGAATTAAAAGAGATTTTAGAAAAGAGGGGACACAAGGTTATACCATTTTCTATGCAACATCCAAATAATTACCATACAGAATTCAAGCGGTATTTTGTGAATCATATTGACTTTAATCATTCATCCCTTCTAAAAAAGTTGATTGAAAGTCCACGTATCACAGGAAGGATAATTTATTCATGGCATTCAAGAGCACAAATTGAAAAACTAATAAATAAGCATAAGCCTGATATTGCTCATTTGCATATGATTGATCATCAAATTTCGCCATCAATCTTAGATTCTTTGAACAAATACGGAATCCCTGTTATTCAGACAGTGCATCAATATAAACTTATTTGTCCAAATTATTTGTTATATATTCCGTATAAAAATCAAATTTGTGAAAAGTGTATAAATGGAGTTGGCTTACATCCAATATTTGAAAAGTGTCATAAAAATTCTCGACTCTTTGGTGCAATATTAGTGCTTGAAAACATTATTCATCGCAGAATAAAAATTTATAATAAGGTCAATTTCTTTCATGCACCAAGTGAATTTATGAAAAACAAATTAATAGCAGGAGGAATTCCCGCTCATAAAATATTAAAACATTTTTACACTATTAAATTAGATGATTTCCCTTTTTACCAAGAATCAAATGATCTTTTTGTATATTTGGGCCGTCTTACAAAAGAGAAAGGGGTATTGACATTGCTGAAAGCAATGGTTAAATTAAGAAGATCTCAGTTAATTATTGTTGGAGACGGCCCACAACGGTCAGAGTTGGAAAAATTTATGTTTGATAGGGAATTAAAAAATGTTATGTTTGTTGGAAATAAGACGAAACAGGAAGTAAGACAAATCCTCGCAAAAGCAAAATTTGTAGTTGTTCCGTCTGAGTGGTATGATAACTCACCGTTAGTAATATACGAATCATTTGCCATGGGAAAACCTGTTATTGGATCAGATCTCGGTGGTATTTCAGAATTGATCGATGGAACGGTGGGGTTAAAATTTGAAGCTGGTAATGTTGATGATTTGTATGAGAAGATGTTGCTGTTGTTAAATAGTCCGAAATTAACTAAAGAATTTGGTTTAAATGCCAGAAAAAAAGCTGAAAGAATGTTTGATCCAAATGATCATTATCAATGGCTTCATGAAGTTTATCAAAATATGTTAATAAGTTAATGATATTATAAGTTTAAAAAATAGGTAAAAATCTATAATGAAAGACTAATATATGAGCGAGTTATGAAAATTGTTTACTTTAATTATTTATATGATCTTTATGGTGTTTCACTTGGCTCTACACGCAAAGCAGAATTACTTATGGCAGAGTTAGAGAAATCTGGCTATGATGTTAAAATATATTGGCTTGAAAAACAGCCTACTGGAAATGCTTCATTGAAGCATAGAATATATGGCTTTTTTAAAAAATATATGTCAGGAATGGTACATAATCCAAAACGACTTCTATCAAATATTCCTAATTTTTTTAAAGAATATAGAATTTTAAAAAATGAAAATCCAGATTTGCTTATATATCGTTTACACAGTTATTTTTTTTCAGGTTTATTAGCAGCGAAGCTTTTGAAAATACCAGTTATAATCGAAGCAGATACTCCTAATATTTACGAGGATATGGTATTTCAACCTAAGATTTGGCATTTACCCTTAATAGGTTGTTATATTGAAAAATGCGTTATTCAGAATGCCAAAATGACTATCTGTGTTTCCAATGATGCTAAAAATTACTTTATTGATAAAGGTATACCTGAATACAAAATAGCTGTTATTACTAATGGGGCGGATACCAATAAATTTGGTCCATTCATAGATGATGATCTAATTCGACAAAAATATCGCATCACCAATCGGATTTGTATAGGTTTTATTGGCTCTTTTCACTTTTGGCACGGCGTGGAAAATTTATTCAAGATTATAAAATCTATAGTGAATTCCAATCCTGGTGCTGTATTTATGATGGTTGGTGATGGCGGACCTTTAAAGCAGACATTTGAAACCTATGTCCGCGAAGAGAATTTAGAGAACAATGTTATTTTTACAGGATATATTCCGTATAAGGAAATTCCATTATATTTAGCAGCAATGGATGTTGTTTTAGCCCCATATCCTAAATTAAACTTTTTTTATTATTCGCCGATAAAAATTTTTGAATATATGGCAGCCGGAAAAACGGTTATAACTTCGAGAATTGGACAAACAGCGGAGATAATTCAAGATGGAGTTAATGGTTTATTATCTGAACCGGGTAATATTGAAGAAATGATTAAGAAATTGTCGGATATTATAAAATCACCGGAGTTGCGTTTGACTATTGGAGAAAATGCGCGAAATACAATTAAAAATGAACACACGTGGCAGAAAAAAGCCGAACAGTGGCATAAAATTTGCAAAAAGGCTGTTCAACAAAAACAAAATAATCATAATCCGTCGATAATAAATTTGCTGCAATTAGTGAATGGTTTTGCAATTGGTGGAGGAGAATTAAAGCTTTTAGAATTAGTAAAAACATTAATAGAAAAATACCCCAACAAATACAATCAAATAATTTGTAGCGTAGGACAAGGAGGACCCTTACAAGAGGAATTTGAAAAGTTAGGCGTAAAGGTTGTCATTTTTCCTAAGCGCCACCGGTTTGATATATCTCTAATTTTGAAAGTGGCAAGATTAATGATAAAAGAGAAAATCGACATTGTACAAACAACTCTTTTTTATGCTGATGTTATAGGAGCCTTTGCGGCGAAATTGGCTAAGGTTCCAACTGTAATTTCTTGGGAAGTTGTAACTCAACCGCTTGTGAATAGGCATAAGTTAATATATAACTTGGCAAAAAGGAATATCGATTATGTTGTTACGGTCTCTAATGCTACAAAAAATCAGGTCATTAAAGAAAGGAATTTAAATCCCCAAAAAGTAATTACCATCCATTATGGAATAGACTTAAAGAAATTCCAAAAAAAAAATTGTGATTCAAAGCGAGCAGAGCTAAAAATTGGAAAGAATGAGAAAATTGTGGGTACAGTAGCCCGCCTTACAGAACAAAAAGGGCACGTGTTTTTGATTGATGCGGCGACTTCTATTATCAAACAGTTTTCAAATGTGAAATTCATTTTTGTTGGTGATGGGCCATTGAAAAAACAATTAGAGGCAAAAGTAGTGGAAATGGAAATTAGCTCAAATTTCATCTTTTTAGGATTTCGCAGAGATATAAGAGAGCTACTAAGTGTATTTAATATTTTTGTATTACCATCACTATATGAAGGATTGCCAAATGTTGTTTTAGAAGCCATGGCTTGCTCTCATCCACTCGTAGCAACGCGAGTTGATGGAACGCCTGAACTTGTTGTCGATGGAGTTACTGGTTTGTTGGTTCCACCTAAAGATTCGAACTCGTTAGCACAAGCGATAACTTATCTATTGAAAAATGAAAATTCGATATCAGAGATGGGACAGCAGGGGCGGAAAAGAGTAGAAAATTTGTTTTCGCTTGAAAAGCAGATTGAACATTTTAACAACCTATACAGCACTTTACATATAAGAAGGCAGGAGATTTGAAATGATAACTTATAAATGCTTTGTTAGTAAAGGAAAGAGGTATTTTTTTGTAAGTTTTTTTATAGTTACATTGGTACTATGTAGTAGTTTTTACGGCATTGGTCAAACTAATATTTTTGAACAATCGTATCCACGAATAGGTGCCTTTCATTGGGGCGGTGGCAGGGCAGAGCTTTATGCCAAGTACGATTTAATAATGGGTGGAGCACCTCCAGAAGCAAAACAATTAAATCCAAATTTGAAAATTCTCCCAACATTTGGTTGGCAGGCTTACGGTTATAATGAAACCCAACTTGGTCCTGGTTTTGATCACAAGAACTGGTATATGAAAAATTCTAAAGGTGGTGATCTTTGGGCTGGGTGGGGTGGCTATTATGTTGATTTCACTGATTACTGCCCTCCGAGTCAAAATTCTTCAACGGCTGGTCTAAAATTTAATCAGTATTTGCCAGATTATATTTTACAAAAAATTGATCTCAATGTATATGATGGTATAGCCACTGATTGGCTTCAATCTTTTCCTTGGGGAATTAGTGACTCCCAAAATCCTCTTCCAGGTGATATTGATATTGACCGCAATGGAATTAATGACTTTGTCGAACACGGTGAGGGCTGGGTAAGAGCAGAGTGGTTAAAGTGGATTGATAATTTGATTTCTAAAATAAGAAATCGTTTAAATACTGCTGGATTTTCTGCTAAACCCATGTTAATTAATTCAGGCGGTTTTCACGATTTTTGCTGGTCTAATACAAACGGTGTTGTCATTGAGTATGGATCAGATGTAAGATCATTAGGATTAAACGGATTTAAATCAAAATATGACCAATGGATGTTAATAGCTCCACAACCTCATGTTATGTTAATTAATACCACCTTACCTAACAAAAATGCTTTTTCTGAGATGCGCTATTTTTTAGGGGTGGCACTTTTGGGTGATGGATACTTTGATCCAGAAGATGAGCTATCGCGTGATCATTATATTAAACAATATTACGATGAAATGGATTTAAATTTGGGATTTCCAACTGGTCCGGCACATAAATTAAGCTCTTCTGCGGATGAAAGTATTTGGGTGAGGTTTTTCGATTACGGTGCTGTGATTGTTAATGGCATTCCTTCTCCTCAAATGGTTTCGGATAGCGAACTTAAACAGGTATCGGGTTATAATGGTCCTTTTTGGCGGTTCCGTGGTTCCCAAGATGCTGATTTTAACAATGGCGAGCCTTTCACCAATATCACTTTAAATGGTCTTCAGCAATCTAATGAGAAAATAGGCGATGCGATTATTCTTCTAAAATCACCACAAGCAGTTATTGCGGATATTATAATTGATAACGATCATTTGATGACCTCGCCAAGCCAGAATTCTGCTTCACTGAGTGGAACATGGTCAAATCAGCAGGGGGATGTCGCTTGGTCATGGGGAAGATATGATTGGCTTGGTCATGTTGCTTATCTAACTTCTGATCAAGCTGGCTCTCAGGCAAAGTTTCAAGCAAAAATCACCGTTCCCGGTCAATACGAAATTTTTGAGTGGCATCCCGTTCGCCTTGATGCTTCCGAAAATGTTCGGTTTGAGATTTTCTCTGTTAATGGGGCGATAACTAAAGTAGTAAATCAACGAATTAATGGTGGCAAATGGAATTCATTAGGTATATACTCCTTAGCGAAAGGAGAAGATACTAGAGTAATAATGTCAGGTTCTGGATTGGTTATTGCTGATGCAATTAAGCTTGTTTATAAAGAGAGCAGACAGGTTGATTCTATATTACCAAATGAACCAAGAGAATTAAAAAGTGAAAATAGAACTGAAAATAGTATAGTTTTGAGTTGGTTACCACCTCTTCCAGCCGCTGACGGTGATGTAGCTTCTTCATATCAGGTTTATCGAGATAACTCTTTAGTGGGAACTCCAACTTCAGCCTCTTATGTCGATTATGAGTTATCTGAAAATACAACTTATAGCTATACCGTGTATGCTATAGATGATGCCGGGAATAGAAGTAATTCAGCGGCAATAAATAGCTTTACAACCGCAACAGATATGAATCCACCGTCGATTGTTTCCGTTCGAGCGTTGAGCTTAACTTTGGTAGAGATAATTTTTAGTGAGGCAGTCGAAAAAACGTCAGCAGAAGACAAAAATAATTATAGTATTGATAATAATATTATCATTTTATCTACATCTATTAAGGATAATTTGAAAACAGTTCATCTTGCTACAAGTGAGCATATAGTAGGAACTAAATATACGATAACTGTAAATAATATAAAAGATAGAGCGCAATATTCTAATATAATTATA
>JAFGID010000107.1 GCA_016929735.1 Ignavibacteriales bacterium
ACAACAGCGGGTTCAGATATTGTTGCAGCGATATTACATAGGAGATATGGTATTAAACCGGGACAAGCAATTATATTAACAGATTTAGTTGTAATTAGTCTTGCAGGAGTAATAATCTATTTGAAGGATCTTTCACCTGACAGACCGGCAATCTCATTAACTCTATATGCAATATTTCTGTTGTTTGTTTCAGCAAAACTTATAGACGTAATAATTGACGGATTCGATTATGCACGCGCAGTATATATTATTTCCGATAAGTACAAAGAAATTACTGATAAAATTATGAATGATTTCAGTCGTGGTGCTACAGCAATAAAATCACGTGGCCTTTATAAGGATGTCGAAAGAGAAGTTATTATGACTGTTGTAACCATAAAGGAGTTACCATCTCTAACAGAACTTGTAAAAGAAATAGATCCATCAGCATTTATGATAATCAACAATGTTCACGAAGTTTTAGGCGAGGGATTTAGACGGAGAATTTGATATCATTTGAAATATTAGGAAAAAAGATGATTTTAAAAAATCTTATGTTTATTCCTCACCAAAATAATCCAAGTCAATTTTTTTAATTTGATAATTAGATACATTAGATACAGCCAAGTCAAAATCGAGCATATATTCGGCTAATTGTTCACCATCAATGAGAACGATTTTTATTTCGTTTTTTGGATTATATTCAGTTGCATCTTTTGAAAAATAAGAGGTAGTAATAAAAATTCCTTTCTTTGCACCCTGCCCTGCTAATGCACCGACAAATTTTTGTAACTCGGGACGACCCACCACTCCCTCCCATCTTTTTGCTTGAATGTAAATCACATCCAAACCTAGTTTATCTTCTTTTATAATTCCGTCAATACCTTCATCACCGCTTTTTCCTACCGATTTGCCTGCATCAGCAACAGAGCCACCGTATCCCATTTTGACCAATAAATCAACAACTAATTTTTCAAAAGCAGATGGTATCATTTTTTTTATTTTTGATAATAATTCTTGTGCTATTGATTTTCTAATTTTTTGATAATAGTTTTCTAAATTTTCTTCTGGTGTTAACTCGTTGTTATTATCAATTTCTGTTTCATCTTTATTGGTATTATCTTTAGGTTTGAAATGTTCGATATATCCTGGATATGCTTTAAGTAATTGAATATTGATTTCTGATGGATTTGTTTTTAATAATTCTAAGCCTTGGGTGGTAATGATATAATGTGAACGTTTTGTGTTTTCCACTAAGCCCGCCATTTTTAGGTGAGCCTTTGCCCAATAAACACGATTGTAAAATCTATATTGAGCACCGCTTGGTAACAATTCAGATAAATCCTCATCAGTAAGATTAAATTCTTTACCAAGATATTCAATTGTCTCACTAATCGAATGTTCTTTTCCATCGCCACAAAATTTTAATAATGGTAACATCAAAGTTTGAAAATCTGGAATAGCCATAATAACCTCAATTATTTTTAAATAAAATCAACTATGGGGCTAACCCCATAGTTGATATATATTAAATTTATCCTTCGTGTTTCGTCTTAAACCCTTTCACCATCCAGTTCTTTGCGAGTATTAATGCTATTGGAGTAATAACGGCAATACAACCATAAATTAGCCACATAAATTCTGTGTTCATTGTAGATGGATCAGCATCAAGCGGACAATATTTCATCAAGAACCAACCTGAATAGAAACCAGTAATAACTTTAGTTAAGAACCACGGGAATTGCCCAACACCCATATAAAGTCCGGTCATATTTTTGGGTGCAACTTCTGCTATCCATTGTAAAAATCTTGGTTGCCACATCGCTTCACCAATTGTCATCAATAAAATATAAAGCAAGAATAAATACATATTTGGTCCAATTACTAACAAGAAAGTTGGCAGTGCCATTACAAATGTACCGTAAATCATCATTTTATAAACATTAGCACGAGCAGTCAAACCTGCAACGATTGGTGCAAGGATAAATATTAAAACCGGATTTACGTTTGAAAATACCTCAAAATAATCACTTACTACAGAACCGGCAAATGCTCTCTTTAAATAGTATGGAATCGTCAACCAGTTGTGTGCAAATAATGTTTGAACAGGAATAAGAATAAATACAAAGAAAGTAAATCTCTTATCCCTGAATGGGTGATATGATCTCTGTCTAACATAATCAATAAATGTAATTAATATTCCCAAGCCTCCAAGGACAAGGAATAAATCAATAGTTAAATTTAATCCAAATAAATCTACATTGAAAATTTGATTAATTGAATTTTCAAATCCCAATCCTGAGAATAAGAATAATACAATACTAATAATTAAAAATATTAAAGTAGATAAAATCTTCACTTTCTCCTTTGGTTTTACTTCTTCCTCTTTTTCTTTTTCCTTACCACTTTCTTCATTTATTTTATCTGTTTCTTCTTTGACCTTCTTAACAGCTGCCTCGTCATTCTTTCTACTCAATAAAAATATTGTACACATAAGAGCAATAAAAGTAATACCAACATAAATCCAAAAAACTGCAGTTAATCCATTAGGAGGAAAAACATCTTCAAAACTTTGGCGAGTTAATGATGAAATAAAACCGGATAAAAATGCCCCAAGATTCATTAATCCATAAATAGCAGCGTAACCCATTGCGGCAGTTTTAGGGGTGGTATATCTTCTGACACCAGCATAAGCAGCCGGTTGATACAAACCATAAGCTACAACAATAAATAATAAACCTGAAATCATTGTAAAGAACATTGGCGACCATAGTCCACCTGTAAGGCCAAGGGAGCCAGATAATGCAATCAAAGTGCGACCCCCCAAGAAGATTAAAAATGCCAATCTAAGAGAATTACGAACTCCTATCTTATCAGCGAAGCCACCAAATAATAACATTGCAAGTGTAATTCCACCAGTAACAAAACTGTAGACCAATCCTGATTCCGTGTCAAGCAACCCAACGTTCTCCGAGCCGTATGTTCCGAGAATGGTCAATATGCCAAAATAAACCAATCCTTCAAGAATGTAGGGGACATTAATACCCCACAATGCAGTTGGAGCTTTTGCAAAGGCAATGAAAGTCTGCCCTAATTCATGAAAAGCATCTGATATTACTTTCCCAAAAGACTTCTTTTCTTTTGTTGTTTTCTGTTTTTCGTTTTCTGAATTCATTTTAACCTCAGTGAATAAATATTTTATTTAATAATTCAAATTTAATTTTATTTCAGATTTTTCCAATCAGTTATTTCAATATTTTCGCCATCTGAAACATAAATTATTGCACCCTCAAGGTCTGTCCTTTTTATGTGAATTTTATTGTATTCCAATAATTGGAGTACATCAGGTGAAGGATGACCAAAACGATTATCTATGCCTGCACTGATAATTGCATGTTGAGGTGAAACAGTTTTTATAAATTCTGGGCAACTGCTTCCTTTACTTCCGTGATGACCAAGTTTTAATACATTCGATTTTAAGAATCCCCTATAAAAATTAATCAAATATCTTTCTGCTTTATGTCCAATATCACCAGTAAATAAGAACGAAGTTTCTCCATATACTATTTTGTGAACTCCGCTACCTTCATTTTTATCTGGCAATAAATATTTCATATACAATGAATCATTTAAGCAATAAACTCTACAACTTCCAATTGTCATTGTATCTTTTGTATGATAACTTATTTCAACATTATGCTCTTTCAATAATGCTTCAAATACAATGTCAATAAATGAGTTCGAATCTAAAGATGGTTTATAAATTTTATCAACCAGATTCTTTTCAATCAAAGAGATATAACCATTCAAATGGTCAGCATCGAGATGGGTTATAATTCCATAATTTATTCTATCAATTTTTAAATATTGAAGCAACGGAGCAATTACAAATTTCCCATTGTCAAAATATTCATTTGCATTTCCCCCATCAATTAGTGCTGTTTCGTTATTCGGAAATTTAATTAATATTGCATCCCCCTGCCCTACATCAATCGCCATAACAGATAATTTCCCATCGGGTAATAATTGCTTGTCATCAAATGTTGAAAAGACAAAAAATATACTTGTTACAATTATTAACAAAATAAACTTAGGTTTAACGGATTTGAATTTATGCAAATAATAAACCATAAAGATTAGGCAGGAGTAGAATAATATACTATCAAAAACAGAAAAATTGGATATTGGAATGTATGAAAAATTATTGCCCCCCATAAATGATACAATGGAATATAACAGATTTGAAAATAAATTATTTGCACTTGCAAATGTAACTGCAATGAATGAGGAAAAAATATTTGTCAGAATTGTTACAATTCCCACTGCTATAATAATTCCAATCAAGGGAATTACAATTATATTTGCAAAAAGTGACACTACCGATAATTTGCCAAAATAAATTAAAGTAAAAGGCATAGTTCCTATTTGTGCAGAAAATGATATCGCAGAAAAAAGCAGTATCTTCTTAAGGATAGAACTTCTAATTTTTGATTCTTTAATAATTTTTCTAAATTTTGGATACAACCATATTATTGAAAATACAGCGGAAAATGACAATTGAAATCCAGGTTTGAATAAAGCTGTAGGTTCAAGCAATAATATAATCAATCCCGCCAGAGCGAGTGCGTTGTAACTGTTATAACTCCTGATAGTCAAATAAGATGAAAGTAGAACAACTGTCATAATCGTAGCACGGAAAACCGATGGTGGTGCACCTGTTAAAAACATGAAAAATATTACGCCGAGCATTGTAAGAATAAATCTCAGGATAATATTAGTCCTCCCAAAAAGAAAAAGAAAAATCAAGACAATATAGCCAACGTGCAACCCGGATACTGCAAGAACGTGAACAACTCCCGCATTAACAAACTGGTCTTTTACCTCATAATCAATATCCGTTCTGTCTGCAAGTATCAATCCTCGCAAGAGAGCGGATGTTTCCTTAGTGTGATATTTCTCAATCAGATTGTCAATAGCTTTGCGGGTTGATAAAATAATATTAGGAAATAACTTAGCATCATCATCCAAGATTTTAATACTATCAATTGCCTCTGTTACAAATAATGCAGAAATTCCAATTGATTCCAAATATTTCTGATAATCGAATTCACCTGGATTCCTTTGCTCTCTTCCCTGATAAATTGTTCCACTTAATTCAAGATAATTTCCAATCTTTAGTTTATTATAAAATTGTGCAAGTTTTGATTTATCGGTATTTCTCAGTTTACATAAAAACTTATTTTTCAAATAAATTCTATTCAAATTAATATCAAGTGAATCTACATTTAAATGAACAACAAATTGATATTCTTTTTGCAGTTGGATTTGAGAAATCTTGCCATATATTGTAGCATTTTTAATTCTTGCCTCCTCAAATGGATAGTAAGGTACATTTTGCATATTGATGGATAAATACAAACATCCAATTATTATTAGTAAAATAAACTGAGCGATGTTAAAAAATAATTTTATCTTCAAGAATTTTCTTGATTTGTAAAGTATAAACAAGGTTAATAATAAAACTAACCCGGTTAAAATGAGAAATGAAACATTGAGAAAAAAAAGTTGGCGAATTATCAAACCAATGCAAAATAAAATAACTAATTTTATCAGTGGAAAATTTCTCAATTGAGCAACTCCAAAATTGCAGGTTTAATATTAGATAAATCTTTTATCTTTTCAGATAATTCTTTCGCATTTGCACCGGCAGTAATACAGATTGACGGATTGGTAGTATGGCTTTTAATACAAATATCCTCAAAATTTCCGTGGTCAGAACAAATTACAAGTGTAATTTTCTTCGGTAATTTTGACAAAACCGAATAAATAAATTCATCAAATTTTTTAATAATAAATTCAAAATCCTCAGCATTACGACCGTGCCCCAAATGGTCAGTTAGAAAAAATTCATATATAGTGATATTATTTTTCTTCGCCAATTTAATTAATCTTTTTGCTGCCCTCTTTGGCGAAATTCGAGGCAATCTATATCCCAATTTTTCAAACCAATAAGAATTATCAATATCAGCACTTAATGCTTTTCGCTTTTTTAAATCATTATAATTGTTTAATCGGACACCACTCATTATACAACTCAATGTTGTAACGCTTAACCTTTGCCTGCCGGAATTTACATAATCGAAAAATGTTTGAGGATATGCATTAGCAAATGTTACTTTCTGTCCTCTTTTCAAAAATTCGTAAAATATATTTTTCTCTTTCAAAATTGGTAATAATTGCGAATGTGGATGAGGTCCAAAGTGAAAACC
>JAFGID010000108.1 GCA_016929735.1 Ignavibacteriales bacterium
ATCCGAGGATAAATATTTTGTTTTAATATTAGCGTGATAGAAATTATATTTTGAATAGTCGTAAAAATTTGTCAATAGTCCCATCTCTATTAATTCATTTCTAACTCTTGTTTTGGGGAAGGGTGTCAGCAAGACAAAACCTGCAACGTGCAATTTTAATTTTTTAACAAACTCAAAGGTATTCCAGATAGACTCTTTGCTATCATCGGGATTACCAATGATTATACCACCAAAAACTACCATTCCATTTTTTCTTAATTTATTAACCACATCTGCAATCTCATTGCTCTTGAATTGATTATCTTTGTGCAGAAAACTTAATGCATCATCTGAAGTAGCTTCTATTCCAAGAAATACCCACTTTACTCCGGCTTGAGCCATTTTCTTAATCAGATTCGGTGTGTTCTTTAATCCATTTATACTTGCCTGGACCGCATACTTTATATCATTTAATTTATTTTTGATAATTTCATCACAAATTTGGGTGAAACGTTTTCCATCAAGTGTAATATTATCGTCAACAAATACAATTGCTTTTGCTCCGTTTTTTTTTGCATCTTTTATATCATCAATTACACGATTGACATCAAATTTACGAAAACTCTTGCCATACATTTCGGTAATGCTACAAAAGCTGCAATCAAACACACAACCTCTTGAAGTTTCGACTGCATCGGCAGGGTAACCAAAAATGTAAAAACCTTTTTTGATAATTCTCGCTTTTCTATTTGGCATATTTATTTTATTCACATCAAGAAGTTTTGCTCTTTGATTAATAATTATCTTATTATTTTTACAATATGCAATATTGGGAACGTCTTCAATCTTATTCTTACCAATCAAATATTTTAGCAATTCATTAAACGCTAATTCTGATTCGCCATACAATAAAAAATCAAGATATTCTTTGTCATTACTGCTTAATATTTCCTCATAAGCTAATGAAGAATGATAACCGCCGAGAAGAATTTTTATTTCTTTATTATAATTTCGGATAAATCTTGCAATTTCAAGTGCTGTTGAATATTGAAACGACATCGCACTAACACCGACAATTTTAGGTTGGTAATAATCTAAAATACTTTTAAGATAATCAATTGGTTTTTTACCTGCACAGATTAAATCTACTATTCTTACATCAAATAATTCTTGATCAACATTAGCCGCAAGAGAATTTAAACCCAGATTTGGAATACGTGCATATAAATCAAAACCCATCAAAGCACGCTGTGTGCTTACAAGTAAGACGCGATATTTATCTTTTGAAAATTGAAATGGTTTAAAATTCATTGTTTAATCCGAAATGTATTTTACCTTCGCTAAATGAATCACCCTGCCCCATAGCATAGCTAACAACTAATACTCCGAGAGGTGTATTTAAATTAAAACCGACTCCATATCCGATTTTGAATTCAGATTTTTTATCA
Organism: Ignavibacteriales bacterium; assembly: GCA_016929735.1. GTDB lineage: Bacteria > Bacteroidota > Ignavibacteria > Ignavibacteriales > Melioribacteraceae > JAFGPR01. The sequence goes on from JAFGID010000108.1 coordinate 1,428, forward strand.
ATTCCCCTTTCTTTATCTTCGTTTAATAAAAAATATCCTGTGTCAAAAAATAAAAATCCGAATGTTGTTTCGGTTAGCAAATATCTGTATTCCAGATTTGACCAGAATATCCTGTTGCCAAGAAATTGTTTTTCGCGATAACCTCGTAATGTGTTTGCACCACCTAATTTGTATAAATCGGAAATTTCAAAAAATGGTGCTTTGATTTCCCTACCGTGCAACCCGAGAAAAACTATATTACCATAAAATAGTTGGTAATAAAAACCAAAATCAACTTCAATATTTTGCAAATTAAATTTTGTTTTATCTGTCGGTTTGATAGCCCAAGAAGGACCACTGATATTTTTAAAACTATATTTATATGCGTTTACAAAAATAATTCCTTTTGTTGGAATATATAAATTATCACGTGTATCAATTTTTAGTTGCGCTCCAATCGTATTAAGTGATGATTTATATACCGTGAAGACCGAATCGCTTCTCTCAGTTGGTATTGTTAAACCTGTTGCCAATAAAATAGAAGCAGTTAAATACTCGGTGGCTATGTATTCAATTCCTAAATCAAGTTTTCTTTGGACATAAGTTGAATCTTGCTTTCTTTGAAATAAACCCAGATTAATATTTATCGGGAAACTCATTAACCACGGTTCAAGATATTTAATTTCAAGTTCCTGAGAATATTTGTTTTCTTGTTGCCATCTGAAGCCAATACCTCTTTCTGTTCCAAGAATATTTCTTAAATTTACTTGAACATAACCGGTGAAATATCCTGTCTCTTGTTTTGTATCAGGTATATAGCCAACAATTCCATCAAAACTATTTGTCTGTCTTTCAGTAACTTCAATTTTTAGGATGCACTCATTTTTTGAATTAAAATAAATCGAAGGAGTTTTGACAGGTTCAAAAAATTTTAATTTATTTAATCGTGCTGGAATATAATCAACAAGTTCTGGTGTGTATAAATCACCTTCTCGCACTCTTGCGTTCCGAGTTATTACATAATCTTTTGTCTTGTCATTTCCTGTAATTTCAATTTTATTTATGATGCTACTTTGCCCTTTATCAAAAGATAAATACACATCTGCATATTTATTTTTACTTAATGTGTCTTCATAAAAATATATTGATTTAATATTTATTTCAGAAAAAGGAAAGCCCTGCTGTTCAGATTCATCGAGAATATTTTTTATTATTTGCTGAAGTTGAAAAGTATTGAATGGTTTTTCTTTTAAGTAAGATATTTTATTTAAGATGAATTCATCCAGCGTGTCTTTGCTTTCAATAAAAATATCTTTAAATTTTGTTTGTTCGCTTTCCGTGATATAAATTATTATTGATACAAATTGCGAATCACTTGAATAATCTGTTGATATTGAATCAACAGAAAATTCAAGGTAGCCATACTCGTTCATTACGGAATTTAAATTTTCTTTAAGTAGCTCTCTAAATTTTTCGGGCAAAATACTATTTTCTCTTACGTTGATCCAATTTAGATAATCCCGTTCATAAAAATCAGAGTTGCCTTCAATATTAATTTCCTTTACAACCTGAGCAGAAATAACGCTAATGATAAAAAATGTAAATTTAATAATTTGGCGAGTCATCAATAATTTTCATTTTTTTTCCTATTGGAAAAATACGAATTTTTTTGGAATATTTTTCTATTTCGGATAGGTCAGAATTGCATACATCAAATTTTATTGCATTTGCAGCACCAAGAGCTGTAGCGATTTTTACGAATTCATCAAAAACTAATGCTTTTTCAAGTCCATAAATCAATCCGGCAACAAATGCATCGCCACTTCCAGTTGAATCAAGTTCGTTTATTTCGTGATTTTCGATTTTATAATGGAAATCGTATTTAGAAGCAAATGTAGGATTATTGCCATCTGTTATGAAACAAAGTTTTATATTTTTTGAATGTAAAAAATTCAAGCAATCTAAAATTTCTTTTTCGCTGGTAAGTTTAATTTCCAATGACTTTTCTAATTCGTTTTTATTGTTATGAATTATTGTGGGCTGCATTTCAATGCATTTTTGCAAATGCTTTCCGTAAGTATCGAGAATACATATCTTGTCATAATGATTTGCTAATTCAATTCCATAAGGGAAAATATCATCAGTAAATTTGTTTGGAGAACTGCCGCTGAAAACTACCGTTGAGCAATTCTTGAGCATCTTTTCTAGTTGGATTTTAAAATCGTCAACTTCACTCTGCAAAATGTCCATATCGGGGCTGAAATATGAAGTAAGAC
>JAFGID010000109.1 GCA_016929735.1 Ignavibacteriales bacterium
GAAGTATTTAATAAAAGCGAAAGTCATTATCGTAATAAAATAATGAATGGAAAGAATAATGTGCTTTTAGAGAAGAAAGTGCCAAAAGAAAAAGCCATACTCTTTAGAGATTTTTTTGCTGATGGTCTCATCACCGAGTCAGATTATACAAGAATTTATCCCTATGGTAGTATGGCATCACATATACTTGGATATGTCAATAAGCAAAACATTGGGGTAGCAGGAATCGAAAATAAATATAACGACATTCTACACGGTCAAAATGGTTTATTATTTATTGAAAAGGACGTTACTGGAAAACCTGTTTCAATAAACGAAGAATTTTCAAATCCTGTTAAAAACGGAAATAATATTATTCTAACAATTAATAAATCCTACCAAAGAATCCTAGAAGAAGAATTGGAGAAAGGATTAAAGCAATATAAAGGAAATTCAGCGACAGGAATAATAACGAATCCTAATACGGGAGAAATTCTTGCGATCGCAAATATTCCTAATTATGATCCAAATAACTACAATTTATTTACTGATAATGCAAGAAGGAATCGTGCTGTAACTGATACTTATGAACCCGGTTCTACGATAAAACCCATCGTATTATCATTTCTGATTGAAGAGAATATTATAAACGAAAATCAGCATGTAAAAACTGAGAGTGGATATTATGAACACAATGGTATTTCAATTAGAGATTCTGAAAGTTTTGAAACGATGAGGGTAAAGGAGATATTGGAAAAATCAAGTAATATTGGAATGGTTAAACTGACACAAAATTTAGAACCGAATTTAATGTATAAATACTTAAGAGATTTCGGATTTGGCAATCAGACATCGATTAATTTACCGAGCGAAGCACCGGGTGTGCTGAAAAAGCCAGCAAATTTTTCTAAATATACAAAAGCATCAATGTCATTCGGATATGAACTTTCTGTTACCCCCCTTCAATTAATTACCGCATATTGTGCTTTAGTTAACGGAGGTAAGCTGTATAGACCAATGATTATTAAATCAATAAAAGATGAAAAAGGAAATATCGTTGAAAATTTTGAACCTGTTCAAATTAGAAAAGTACTTTCAGATTCAACTTCAAAAAAAATGAGAAACCTTATGGTCGGGGTAATTGAGAATGGAACCGGTAAGAATGCAAGGTTGGAAAATGTGTTTGTCGGTGGAAAAACTGGTACTACTGAAAAATTGGTTAACAAAACTTATTCAAGCAAGGTTAATATTTCATCTTTTATCGGTTTCTTTCCTGCCGATGATCCAAAAGTTGTTTGCTTAATTATTATAAACGAACCGCAGGAAGAAAGATTTGGAGGTAAAGTCTCTGCACCTATCTTTAAAAACGTCGCCGAAAGATTAATTGCCACTGATATTGCGTTGGTTCCTCCAAAAAGTAGGATAAATAGAGAAGAAAAATTACTTGAAAATTTTTACGTCAATCTTGAGAGTAAAAATACTGATTCCGATAAGTTGACTTTGTTAAATATCTCGAATGAAAATAAAGATATGATAAAAACCGATAAAAATTTAAATTATGCAAAAGGTACTATGCCAAATTTACTCAATATGTCAAAAAGGGATGCAATCAATTTATTATCAAAATTGGGAATTAAATATAAATTGTCAGGGAACGGTTTTGTCGTTTCACAAAATATTCAGCCAAACACTAAAATTGAGAATAACATTGTTGTTACAATTAAGTGTGAAAATTTAAAAACAGATAATGCAATAAGATTAAATTGAATGAAATTAACAGAAATAATAAATAATCTAGAAGTAATTCAAGTAATTGGTAATTCCGAATCGAAAGAGATTGCTCATATTACTAGTAACTCTAATGAGGTATTTGAAAATACTATTTTTGTGGCTATTAAAGGTTTTAAAACTGATGGACATAAATATATTAAACAAGCAATTGAAAAAAATGCTGATGCAATAGTTATGGAAGACGATAGGGATGTTCCTGAACATTTATTTCTTCATTCTGATTGCGTCAAGATTTTAGTGAGGAATTCCAGAAAAGCATTAGCTGCTATATCGAATACATTTTACAAGCAACCATCAAAAAATATTAGATTAATTGGAATAACGGGTACGAAAGGAAAAACAACATCAACATATATAACAAAAAATATTTTAGAAAATGCAGGATATAAAACCGGTTTGATTGGAACTATCCAAAATTTAATCGGTGATAAAATAGTAGAAACAAGTATGACTACTCCCGAAGCGAATACGATAAACCAACTACTTTCCCGTATGGTCGAAGAAAAATGTTCGCATTGCGTAATGGAGGTTTCCTCTCATGCTCTTGATTTAAATCGGGTTGCTTTTCTTGATTTCGATATAGCAGTATTTACTAATCTAACTTCTGACCATTTAGATTTCCATCTTAATCAGAATAATTATCTTAAAGCAAAAAAGATATTATTTGATAATATAAAAACAGAAGGTTTTTCAATTTATAATAATGATGATAATAGTTCTGAAAATATTATTAGAGACACAAAATCAAATCGCTTTTCTTATGGAATAAAAGGAAGCAACGATCTTATTATAAATTATTTCGAATATGATTTGAATGGTACTCGTGGTGAATTAACTATTGATAATAAAACCTATAAATTCAATACAAAGTTAATTGGCAAATTTACAGTTTATAATCTAGCCGCAGCATGTGCTATATGCTATAAACTTGGAATCAACATTCAAAAAATTTTAGAAGGTATCCAAACAACTCCATACGTCCCAGGTAGATTTGAAGTAATAAGCAAAAATGAGAAAAAAGCAATTGTTGATTATTCACATACAGCTGATAGTCTTAAACAAGCTTTGCAATCAATTCGTCACATTGTGGAAAATACCCGACCGATTTATACAATTGTTGGTTGTGGTGGCGATAGAGATAAAACCAAAAGGCCGATAATGGGAAATATAGCTGCAAGTTTAAGCAAAAAAGTAATCGTTACTTCAGATAATCCAAGAACCGAAAAACCTATGGATATTATTAATGATATTATAAGAGGAATTAATTCCGATAACTATTCTGTAATTGAAAATCGTGAAGAAGCAATTAAATATTGCATCCAAAATTCAGAAGATAATGCGGTTATTTTAATTGCGGGAAAAGGTCACGAGGATTATCAAGAAATAAATGGCGTGAAATATCCTTTTTCAGATAAAGAAATTGCGCAAAAATATTTAAACTAAAATTTTTATGAAACTTATCTTAAATGACTTATTTAATATTCCTACTGCAGTGATTTATAATCCAGATAAATTCAGTGCGGTCAGCAGTGTTTCGATTGATACAAGAACAATAAAGAAAAATTCACTTTATGTTGCTATCAAAGGTCGAGAACATGATGGACATACATTTATTAATTATGCAATTACAAAAGGAGCAAGTGCTGTTTTAATTAATAAAAATAAATTATCTGAATTTGACAATGTTAATATTCCAATTATTACTGTGAAAAACACAATTATAGCATTGGGAAAAATTGCAAACATCTGGAGAAAGAAACTAAGAGCACAAGTGATATCTATTACAGGAAGCAACGGTAAGACTACTACTAAAGAAATATTAGTTAAAATCTTATCCTCTAAATTTAATGTAGCATACACAAAAGCGAACAATAATAATCACATTGGCGGCCCAATAACTATTTTGTCTGCAAACGAAAAACATGACTTCCTAGTTTTAGAACATGGTACTAATCATTTCAATGAAATAGAGTACACTTCAAAAATTGCTGAACCTAATTATGCAATAATTACAAACATCGGTGACAGTCATTTAGAATATTTAATAAACAGAGAAGGAGTTTACAAAGAAAAGAGTGCTCTTTTTGAACAGACAGTAAGAAACAATGGGATAATTTTTATAAATTCGGATGATCCTATAATTAATAAACACTCAAAAAATTACAGAGAGAAAATAACTTTTGGTTTTAAAAATAAACCCGACAGTAAAGGAACTATTATAAAAGATACAAATGAAGGAAAAATAATCCTAAGTGTTAAATTCAACAAGGGAACACTAACCACTCCCCTCTCTTTATATGGAGAAGCAAACGCAAAAAATTTCCTAGCAGCAATCACCATTGCGTTGAAACTAGGATTGTCTAAAAATGAAATTATTAAAACATTAAAAAATGTAAAACCTGTAAAAGGGCGTCTGAATGTGATTGAAAAGAAAAACTACATAATTATTGATGACACTTATAACGCAAATCCTGATTCTATGAAAAATGCAATTAACTTGCTTGAAAAAATAAATAAATACAAAAGGAAAATTGTAATACTCGGCGATATGTTTGAGCTAGGCAAACTGAGCAGAAAAAAACATCAAGATTTAGCTAAATATTTTTCAAGAAGAATAGATTTAGTTCTTACGATTGGTAAATTTATGAATGAATTACATTTGGTACTTTTAGAATCAGGAAAAACGTGTAAACATTTTAACAATCGAGACTTGTTACATAAATATTTAAGTAGCATGGAAATTTGTAATTCGGTTATTCTAGTTAAAGGATCTCGTGGAATGAAAATGGAAGAATTTATTGATACAATTAATAAAAAGGGGAAATAAATGCTTTACTATCTATTTGATTATATAAATAAAGAATATGCCCCACCTGGATTTGACATTTTTCAATTTTTATCTTTTCGTGCAATACTTGCAGCAATTACGGGTTTGTTCCTTGCTTTTTATCTTGGTCCTAAAATTATTAAATACCTCAGAAAAAAACAGATAGGCGAAAAGATCAAAGACGATGGACCACAAAGCCATAAATCTAAAGAAGGTACTCCAACTATGGGAGGAATAATAATTATTCTTTCTGTTGTTATTCCTGTGCTTTTATGGGGTGAACTTACAAGCACTTACATTATTTTAGTATTAGTCGGTACTATTTTATTAGGTCTTGTTGGATTTTATGATGATTATCTTAAGGTAGTAAAAAAATATCCCAAAGGTTTGATTGCCCGGTATAAGTTGTTAGGACAAATTTTCGTTGGTTTATTAGTTGCTTCTGCAATTTATTTCCTTCCTGAATTTCAGGAGTACAATACACAAACGACTTTACCGTTTGTAAAAAATATGAATTTCGATTTTTCTTATTTTTATATACCAGTAATAGTTTTCATAATTACCGCTACTTCGAATGCAGTTAATTTGACCGATGGATTGGATGGATTAGCAATAGGAACAATGACTTTTGTTATGTTGGCATTGGCTATCATCAGTTATGTCTCAGGAAACGCTATCTTTTCCGACTACTTGAATATAATTTATTTACCTGGTTCAGGTGAATTAACAGTTTTTATAGCGGCATTAATTGGTGCAGGATTAGGATTCCTTTGGTTTAATTTCTATCCTGCTCAAGTTTTTATGGGAGATACCGGCTCACTTGCTTTAGGTGGTGCATTCGGAATTATTGCAATATTAGTTAAAAAAGAATTGTTAATTCCAATTCTTGGTGGAATATATTTTATAGAAACTTTATCAGTAATAATTCAACGATTGTATTTTAAGTACACAAAAAAAACAAATGGTGAAGGTAAAAGAATCTTTAAGATGGCTCCGTTGCATCATCATTTTGAAATGAGTGGATGGGCTGAACCAAAGATAGTAATCCGGTTTTATATAATAACAATTATTTTAGCAATCGTAACGTTGGCATCATTCAAAATCAGATAATGGATATAAAAAATTTAAAAATATCAATCCTTGGTGCTGTCCGAAGTGGTATTGGTGCAGCAAAGCTTGCAAAACAATTTGGCGCAAATGTTTTTGTTAGTGATATTTCAAGCGAAGAAAAATTGATTTCAAGTATTAATATCCTACAATCAGAAGGGATTGATTTTGAATGTGGAAAGCACTCTGATAATATTTATGATTCAGACTTAATAATTATTAGCCCAGGTATCCCCTCAGATTCCGAGGTGATAATCAATTCAAAAGCAAAAGGAATCAAAATAATCAGCGAATTGGAATTTGCAAGTAGTTTCTGCAAAGGAACAATAATTGGAATTACAGGAACAAATGGGAAAACAACTACCACATCACTTGTGGCTCATACATTAAATAATTGCGGACTGAAAGCTTATGCTGCTGGAAATATTGGATTAGCATTTTCAGATATTGTTTCTAATTTAAAGGAAAAAGAATTTGTTGCCTTAGAAATTTCAAGTTTTCAACTTGATTACATTGAAAATTTTCATCCTAGATTTTCAACAATTTTAAATATAACTCCTGACCATCTCGATAGATACGAGAACAATTTTGAAAATTATAAAAATTCAAAATTATCAATATTCAAGAATCAAAATTTTAATGACTATTTTATCTCAAATTATGATGATAAACAAAGTCCCAATAAAATATTAAATAAAGAAGTAAATCACTTGAAATTTTCATTAAAAGAAGAATTAAGCAATGGTGCTTTTTTGAAAGATAATAAATTGTTCTTTTCGCATAATAATCAAAAAGAACATGTATGCAACATAAATGATTTGAGCTTAAAAGGTGAACATAATATTGCTAATACATTGGTTGTAATGTGTATAGCAAAATTATTAAAAATAGAAAATGAAAAAATCAAAAATTCATTTTCAACTTTTCCGGGTGTTGAGCATAGATTGGAATTTGTGCGTGAGTTGGATGGAGTAACCTACATTAACGATAGCAAGGCAACAAATGTAGATTCTGTTTGGTATGCTTTAAGAAGTTTTTCTCAATCAATAATTTTAATTCTCGGAGGGAAAGATAAAGGAAACGATTATTCACAAATAAAAGACGAAGTAATCAATAATGTAAAAAAGATTTATGCAATAGGCTCGTCAGCGAAAAAAGTATTTGATTATTTCAATAAGCTCGTACCCGTAGAAGTAAAAAAAACATTGGAAGAATGTGTAATAGAAGCAAGAAAATTTGCAGTAGAAAATTATATAGTTCTTTTATCACCAGCTTGTGCAAGTTTTGATATGTTTGATAATTTCGAACATAGAGGGAAAGTGTTCAAAGAAGCGGTTAATAATTTAAAATGAAATCTTTAGTAAAAATATTAAGCATACTTACAATCGGACTGATGTTGCTCGGTGCATTGTTTGTTTTTACAGCAAGCGAAGCGTATAGTGTTTCAAAATTTCCGAATGAATATTATTTGTTTAATTCCCATATTTTTAAGATGGTGCTTGCGTTTGTCCTTCTGATAGTTTTCGCAATTATTCCTTATAAATATTATCAAGAATATAGTAAAGTAGCAATAATTGGAATAATTTTAATCTTAATAATTACTATATTATTTGCACCAAAAGTTAAAGGTGCAGCAAGATGGATAGATTTGGGCTTTATAAAATTTCAACCATCTGAAGCAGCAAAGCTCATTCTAATAATTCATCTTGCAAATTTAATTTCAAAAAAAGATGAGCTGATTAAAAATTTTAAGCAAGGATTTATCTATCCTTTGATTTGGATAGTCTTAGTAAGTTCATTGATAATATTTCAACCAAATTTAAGTACCGCAATTATTGTTATTCTGGTATCTTATATTTTATTATTCGTAGGGGGAGCAAGGTTAAAGCATATAATCACCACCCTTGGCTCTGTTACTGCTGTAAGTATTCTGTCAATTTTTCTATTCCCTCATTCGCGAGAAAGATTGTTGAATTTTATTAATGGTGTTGAGACTGGGCATGAGATTAATTTACAAGTTATGAATGCAAAAATTGCACTTGGTAGTGGTGGATTATTTGGTGTAGGATTAGGGCATAGCCGTCAAAGTGACTTGTTTTTACCGGAAGCATACGGTGATTTCATTTTTTCAATTGTTGGTGAGGAAACAGGATTCTTTGGTGCAATTATAGCTTTATCAATTTATCTTACAATCTTTATAGTAGGACTTCTGATAGCGAAAAAAACAGAGGATAAATTTGCACAACTTCTTGTATTCGGTTTATCTCTTTATATTGCTTTGACTGTAATAATAAACGTTGCCGTAGTTACAGGGATGCTTCCAACAACTGGAATAACATTACCATTTATAAGTTTCGGGGGAACATCAATAATGTTTTTTGCTATTACGATAGGTATAATCATTAATGTTGCTTTACAAACTCAAAAAACAAGAGATATAAGGGTGCTAGAATCATAAGTGAAAAAGAAAGAAAATAAATATCGCTTTTTATTTGCTGCTGGTGGAACGGGTGGACATTTATATCCTGCCATTGCAATTGCAGAAAAAATAAGAGAACTACTCCCTTCTTCTGATATTATGTTTATCGGTACAAAAAAGAAGCTTGAATCAAGGGTAGTTCCGCAATATAAATTCAAATTTAAGACAATTTGGATAAGTGGATTTTCAAGAAAAATAAATTTCAATAATTTATTATTCCCATTAAAACTTATTATTGCAAGTATAAAATCACTGTGGATTTGCTTAAGATTTAAGCCAAACGTAGCAATTGGTTGTGGTGCATATTTATCTGGTCCGGTTATTTGGGCTGCAAAATTAATTGGTGCAAAAATTATATTACAAGAACAAAACAGTTATCCTGGAGTAACCAATAGAATATTAGAGAAAAAAGCTCAACATATACACATAACATTTGAAGATTCAAAAAAATATTTTAAGGAACAAGAGAAATTACTCTTAACTGGAAATCCTATAAGGGTTGATATTGTGCTAAAAGAAAAACGAAGTGCTCTTAAAGAATTTAAACTATCAACTGAAAAGAAGACATTGTTCGTTTTCGGAGGTAGTCTCGGCGCCTTATCAATAAATAGAGCAATTGGACAAAATCTGGAATCAATCTTAAAGTTGGGGATTCAAATAATCTGGCAAACTGGCAAATATTATTACGATAAATATAAACACCTTGAAAATGAAAATGTAAGGATTCTTGCATATATAGAAAATATGAGTAACACTTACTCTTCAGCTGACCTTATCATTGCACGAGCTGGTGCAACAACTATTGCTGAAGTTTCAAATTTGGGACTACCTGTAATTTTTGTTCCCTCTCCGAATGTTGCAGAAAATCATCAGTATAAAAATGCAAAATCACTAATCGATAATAACGCTGCAATATTACTCGAAGATAAAAAGCTTGATTTGGAGTTAGTTGAAATAATCGAAAAAACCATTTTTGATTCCAAGAAACTCAAAGAACTTTCAAATAATATTAAAAAATTCAACAAACCCAATGCTGCAGAAATTATTGCAAAAGATGCCTTAAAACTGGCTAAGGGGTAATTCTGATGAATATTGAAAATAAAATATTAAATAATAAAATAAAAAAAATCCATTTCACAGGAATAGGTGGAATTGGAATGAGTGGGCTTGCGAGGTTATTAAAATTTGAAGGCTATGAAATTTCGGGTTCGGATATGAATTCAAGTAGTTTAACTGATAAATTACAACTAGAAGGAGTAAAATTTTATAATAAGCACTCCAGAGAAAATATTAAGAACATTGACTTATTAGTTTATACTCCAGCTGTATCGGCTGATAACCCAGAATTGCTTATCGCTAAAGAAAAAGGAATTACTATTGTAAAGCGTTCAGATTTATTAGGAGAAATCTCAAATCTAAGAAAAAGCATTTGTATTGCTGGAACGCATGGGAAAACAACAACATCTGCTATGACTGGTCTTGTTCTGGAAAGTGGAGAACTTTCACCAACGATTATTGTTGGAGGTGAATTAAGCACATTCAATGGTAGTAATATTAAAATCGGAAATGGAGATTATTTTGTTCTCGAGGCAGATGAATTTGACAGGACATTTTTAAAATTACATCCTTATTCTGCTGTTATAACCAATCTTGAACTTGAACACCTTGATACGTATAAAGATTTGAAAGATATAAAAAAAACATTTGTACAATTTGCTAACAGCATTTCTAATAATGGATCAGTTTACATTTGTACTGATGAACCAAACGTAAAAGATATTAAAGTGCAAATAACCAAGAATGTTGTTACTTATGGGACTGGTGAGAATGCTGATATCTTGGCAAAAAATATAAGCCATCAAAAATTTAAAACATTTTTTGATGTTGTTTATAAAAACGAATTTGTCGGCAATATAGAATTATCAATACCCGGATTACATAATATTAAAAATTCATTGGCAGCCATTGGTGTGGGATTAGATTTAGGAATTGATTTTGAAAACATTAAACAAACATTAAAATTATTCACAGGTGTAAACAGACGTTTTGAAGTAAAATATAATAATAAAGTAACAATTATTGATGATTATGCTCACCATCCTACTGAAATAATCGCAACGCTAAAAGGAATAAAAGATGGTTTTAATCGAAGAGTTATTGCGATATTTCAACCGCATCTATATTCGAGGACAAGGGATTTTTATCAGGAATTTGCAGCAGCATTTTTATTAGCAGATGTTTTTATTTGTATGGAAATTTATCCAGCGAGAGAAAAACCTATCGAAGGTGTAACAGGTGAAATGATAGCGAATTATGCTGTTGCACTTGGACATAAAAATACAATTTATGAAAGTGATAAAAATAAAATCCCCGAAATAGTTAGACGTATTTGCAAAGATGATGATATAATTTTTACAATGGGTGCCGGTGATATTAATCAGATAATAAATCCTATTATTAGCTTGTTGAAAAATGCTTAAAAAAAAGAAAATATTAAATATTGTTTACTTAGCAATAATTATAATTATACTAATTATTATGTCTTTGACTATTGAGGAAAGTAAAATAAAAATTGAAATTGTAGAATTAGATGGTAATAATTATCTATCAAAAGAGCAGTATTTATCTTTTGCTAATTTAATAGATACGAAAAATTATGAAAACATAACACTAACAATAATACGTGATAGAATCAGAAAACATCCATACGTTGAAAATGTAAATGTTAAACACGAAGAGAACAATAAAGCAACAATTACGATTAAAGAAAAAGAGACATATTCAATTTTAACAACTGATAATTCTCAATTCTTGTTATCAAATAAATTCGAAGTATTACCCATTCTTCCTGGTACTAAAGATTTAGATTATCCAGTTATTAGCAATCCGAGAGTAGATAATAAAATTAGAGAATTTGATTTATTGGATGGAAATGATGAGTTCATTACAGCATCAAAAATTATTCAAACACTTAAACTAAGTAATGTGGAATTGTATGAAAATTTATCTGAAATAGATTTACGTAAGGGTGGTGATATAATTATATATTTTTCAATTATTAATTATCCCGTAGTTATCGGAAGACAGAATGAAGAGTATAAAACATTTTATTTTAATGAATTATGGAATGCTCTAAAACAAAATGAAATTAATGAAATAATAAACTATATAGATTTGAGATACAATAAATTTATCTATCTTGGAATTGAAAATATTTTCTCAGAAGACAAGGAAAATCAAATATGAAAGGAAATATCATTACTGGCTTAGACTTAGGCACAACAAAAGTTTGTGCACTGATAGCAGAAAAAGAAGACCATAAAATTAACATTCTTGGATTTGGTGTTGCTCCAAATGAAGGATTAAACAGAGGTCTTGTTGCTAACATTGCTAAAACTGCAGAAGCAATCTCAGAAGCAATTAAAATTGCTACAAATCGTGCTGGTATGTCAATAAAGGACGTTACTGTGGGTGTTGCTGGTGAACACATTAAGAGTATTAGACACCGAAATTATATTACTATTAGCAATCCAGATAAGGAAATTACACAAGAAGATTTGGATAGATTACAAGAAGACGTTAAGACAATCAGAAAGCCAGCTGAGTTTCAAATTCTCCATATAATTCCGGAGGAATACATTGTTGACTATCAAGGTGGAATTGATAATCCAATAGGTATGTGCGGTTCAAAGTTAGAAGCAGTTAATCACATTATAATGGCTTCTGATTCTGCTTTAAGAAATATTAAAAAATCTGTCGAACGTGCCGGATACAATGTCAGCAACTTAATTCTGCAACCCATTGCTTCCGGGTTATCCGTTTTAGAAGATAACGAGAAAGACCTTGGCACTGCTTTAATTGATATTGGTGGAGGAACTACTGACGTCGCTGTCTTCTATAGAAATTGCGTTAAATATACAAAGGTTTTCGGAGTAGCTGGAAATCACGTTACGAATGATATAAGAGAAGCACTTGGAATAGTTAGGCAAGATGCTGAGAATATGAAAAAAGAATTTGGATATGC
>JAFGID010000110.1 GCA_016929735.1 Ignavibacteriales bacterium
AATAACCCATGATAATAAACTTGTAAATTTGTATAAGCTGCTGTTTTTCAAAGCCAGCATCCAGGTCCGATTATGGATAAACGGACGGTAAGAGATTTACGGGGATTTTGAGAAAGCCAACAAAAAACATGTTGATTATTCGGATTATTTTTTTATATTACAAAAGAATAAATATTTGGAAATCTTTGAATGGAACAAATAGCCCTTTTTGAAAAAAAAGATATTAGTCAAAAGAATAATCACAAGGCACATTCTTATACAGGCATTTATGCCCTACATAAATATTGGTCTAAAAAGCCTTATAATATCATCCGAAATTTTATAACAAAATATACAGGATTGGGTGAAATAGTTCTTGATCCATTCTGCGGTTCAGGTATCTCGATTACAGAAGCTATAATTACCAACAGGAAAGCAATTGGTATTGACATAAATCCGATTTCAATTTTTATTACCGAACAGTTATTAAACAAAATTTCTTCTCAACAAATAATACTTGCCTACCAAAAATTAAAATCAGAAGTGAAACATAAAATTGATGAGCTTTACAAAGTTAAACGTGGTGATGAAGAATTTATCGGAACTCATTTTCTATGGGAACAGAACGAATTAATCGAAATTTGGTATCAAAAGTCAAACGGAAAAAAGGATAAAATAATTGATTTACCCACTGACGAAGATAAAAAGCTTATACAACGATTTTCATACCAGAATATTCAATACCATTATCCAAAAAGAAAATTTTTCCATAATTCGAGAATAAATGCTTATGGAGATAAATATATTTATGATCTCTTTACTCCTCGAAATTTGCTTGCCCTTGCTATGCTTTTAAACAGTATTGATAAAATCGAAGACATTAAGATAAAAAATCTATTCAAATTTGTTTTTACCTCATCTGTTGGGCAAGCCAGTAAAATGGTATTCGTTGTTAAAAATAGGGGTAAATATAATGGTAGTAATAATGGTAATTTTGAAAAAAAAGAAGTTGGTAGTTGGGTAATTGGTTATTGGGTTCCACAAGAAAACTTTGAGATAAATGTTTGGAATTGTTTTGAAAATAAATTTAAAAAAACTTTAAAAGCAAAAGGAGTACAGTATAGCAGACCTTATCAAGTAAATAAAGCGATTAATTTTAATGAGTTAAAAGATAATAAGAATTTGCTACTCATCAATTCGCCATCACAAAAAGCGTTAAAAGATATCCCTGATGAGTCAGTTGACTACATTATCACTGATCCACCTCATGGGAATAGACAACCTTATCTTGAATTGAGTATGATGTGGAATGAATGGCTAAAATTTAATGTTAATTATGATGATGAGATTATTATCAGCGAATCAAAGGATAGAAATAAAGATGTAAAAGATTATTTTAATCTTTTAAATATCACTCTTGAAGAAATCGTTAGAGTCTTAAAACCCAACAGATATTTTTCGTTAATATTCAATAGCCTTGATGATGAAACATGGATAAATCTTATTCAGAAAATGAACGAATTGAATTTAGAATTACACAAAGTTGAAACGTTGGGTTATTCTGCAAATTCGGTCGTGCAAGATACCAGACAAAAAGGCTTAAAAACTGATTTCATTATTACATTTAAAAAAGCGCAACATAAAATTAATCGTGATTTAAATATTGTTTATTCATCATCTGGAAGAAATTTAATCATCAATTTAATTAACAAATATCTTTCCCAAGCTGTTGATGGACAGTTAGAAACCTACCAAATTTTAAATTTATTATTTACAGAGCTACTACATGAAAACAAGTTTATGAAATTGACAGATATAATAAAAATATTGGAGACGGATTTTCAAAATGATCGAAATAGATGGAAAAGGAAGAACTGATATGGAATTGGGCAAAGAGTTTATAAGATTAAAAAATTTCTACAGAGATAACAAGTTTGATGAAATACTCAATCATGAATTCGGCATTTATTTTCTTAAAATGCGTTCTGTTTCAAGAAAAGTTCTTTTAGAAGATTTGTCAGAAAGGGCAAAAATTGTTTTGCCAACAATATCAGGTCGTGGTGATAAATTATTTGAGTTCTTGTTCTGTAAAAATATTTCGATAAACATACTTGATGAATTTATTAAAAATGTTTTTGAGCAAGAAAGAAAAATTAGGATTATTAATGAAGATTATCTGTATTCTCAACTCTACAAATTAAGAGTTTTCGATTGGGGTGGTTTCTATCAAAATGCAGTTGAGCAAGCCATTGTAAATAACTACATAAAGAAAATCCAAAATTATGACGAGTTATGCAATAAAATCGAAGATGATATCAATCCAAGATTGAAAGGCTATATTCTTTGTTCCTGGTATAATCATTGGACTTCAATTTTGATTGAAGACATGTTTAAAGATCATCCAGACATTTTACCCGCTGTTGGCCTCATCAAAAAAGTCGATTTTTTCTGGAAAAATTTTCCTTTTGATTTAAAAGTAACATATTTCCCTGATGAATTTATGAAGTTGAAAAGAAAGGAAAAAGGGTTAAGGCCTGAGATTGTCGAATTAAAAACTTATGCCAAAAACAATGATATCTATTTTGATAAACAAGCAAGTAAGAATGAAATATTTTCCGAATTATATACCAGGATTGCAGAAGACACTTCTCAAAAGTCACGAAATTTTTTCAATAAATTCGTTGGAATCAGGAAAAAAATTATTCAAGAAACTATCCATAATCCCATATCATTAACAAAATGGTTTTATGAAAATCAGGGAGTCAGAAGGTTTGATGCTGCCAATCGATTTTTTATTGTATTAATTGACATAAACAATCTTGAAGAAAGCTGGAAATTGAAAAGAAATAAAAATCTCTTGAAAGAGCATATTGACAATTATTTGAATAATAACAAATCGATAAATTTTAATGATCTTAAATTAGAATTTTTATGGGACGAAAGAATTTATACTACTTATGCTACAACATTATTTGTGATTAAAGAATAATATTATGGTTACAGGCTATATTGGAGTTGTCGAGCTTGATTTAGCGGTTGATTCTTTTCATGGGATGGTAATAAGCACTTGATACTGGATACTCGATATTGGATACTTGATAATATAACATCCAGTATCAAGCATCAAGTATCTCAAAGATGCAAAAAGTTTTAGTCATTGGAATTAGGTATTTGAAATTTATTTGGAATTTGGCCATTTGGAACTTGGAATTTGCAGCTTGCTGCGCTATGGATAAACGGACGGTAAGAGATTTACGGGGATTTTGAGAAAGGCAACAAAAAATATGTTGATTTTTCCAATTATTTTTTTATATTACAAAAGAATAAAATATTGCTATGCTAAACGTGATGATATCTACTGTTCGCAAACGACGACCTGAACCTGAATCGGATCCTGTTTTGATAAGTTAGCTCAAACGCTTTTAAAAATTGAGTACAATTTTTTTACCCCTTTGTTTTTTATGATCGATGTATTAAAAATTAATTATCCAACATTAAAAATATTTGTTGAGCAGTGTCAACTCAACCGTTATGCTAGTATGGTTACAAATTTCCATTATTATCACTCCCTGAATAACTAAAAGTAATGTCAAAAATAGATTTAAAAAGATCCCAACACAAAGCTGCATGAATATCCAATATAACAGGAGGAATTCAAAATGAAAAAGATTCTATTTTTATTGGTATTACTCATTATGTATGCTATACAATTAAATGCCACAATTCGAACCGTGCCCGGCGATTATGGTTCCATTCAAGCAGCGATTGAGGCATCAGTAAACAAAGACACCGTGTTAGTTGAACCTAATACCTATTTTGAAAACATCGATTTCAAAGGAAAAAATATTGTGCTTGGTTCACTATTTTTAACAACAAATGATACAAGTATAATTTCTCAAACGATTATCAATGGCTCAGCCAGCGGCTCTGTAGTCACCATAAAAAACAATGAAGACTCAACTGCTATGCTTATCGGCTTTACGATCAGGAATGGAAAAACCGAGTATGGTGGCGGGATTCGCATTCAGTCTGCAAGTCCAACAATATCCAATTGCATTATCAGGAATAACACGGTTGAGGCGACGAATCCTTTGGGTGCGGGAATATACATGACTAATAGTCATTCAACAATTTATAGTTGTGAGATCATGTACAATTCGGCTAATGGCATAAACACCTCTAACGGTTGGGGAGGCGGAATTGCGTCCACGCATTCCAGTGATACAGTAACCATTGTCAATTGTAAAATTCATCATAATCAGGTCACATCAATCTATGGCGGGATTGGATTGGCAAATACGAAGGCAAAAATCATTGGTTGTGAAATTACGAATAATTTTTGTTATAGCAGTGGCAGCGGCATTGGATGCCAGGATTCAGAATTGCAGCTTATTAATAGTACAATCGCAAATAACAAGGCGGTTTCCAGAAATGATGCACTCTTTTTTATTCGGTCATCGCCAGTAATTCAAAATTGCGTTATCTGGTATAATTTAGATAATAACGGATACTCAAATATTTATGGTTGGGGAGGCACGCCTGAAATATTTTTTTCAAACATCCAGGGAGGGTATGATACATTATCGGTGATGGATTTAGAACCGATGTTTGCAGATACAGCAGCAGGAGATTTTCGGCTGAAGGAAAATTCTCCTTGTATCGATGCTGGTGATCCCGATACCTCTGGTCTGCATCTTCCGATACATGATCTATTTGGAAATTTAAGATTACAAGACGGTAATGGCGATGGTATTTCAATTGTTGACATCGGTGCGCATGAATTTGCTGCTCCATCTGTAAACGTTGAACATAAAATAGTTACGGATCATCCTAATGCTTATCAATTGAAACAGAACTATCCCAATCCATTCAATTCTTCAACACGAATCAGTTATTATTTACCCATGACAACTGAGGTTACTTTAACAATATCCAATTTGCTTGGCAAAAAGATTGTTACTTTAGTTGATAGCAAACAGTCAAAAGGCAATCATTCCGTAATTTGGACCGGGACGAATAATTTAAATCATAAAGTAACATCAGGAGTTTATCTTTGTCAATTAAGGGCTGGCGATAATATATTTAATAATAAAATGATATTATTAGAGTAGGGTAATATACATTATAACTTATAGCCTGAAAATTGGCTGCACGTGATTGAACCGCCTTGCTTCAATTGGAGTTCGGTGGGAAAATTAATGTATTTTTCATTGTATAAGTATCGATGTAGCGGTTCAGGTGAGCCAAAACGTTAAGCGTGGACAGAAAATAACCCATGATAATAAACTTGTAAATTTGTATAAGCTGCTGTTTTTCAAAGCCAGCATCCAGGTCCG
>JAFGID010000111.1 GCA_016929735.1 Ignavibacteriales bacterium
AAATCTGTAAGTCTATGAAAACAACTGGATTCCCAATCAAGTTGGGAATGACATCTCGCCTATTCTGAGGTTTTTCAAAGGATTCTAAAAATGATAATTATTGTTTTGTGGGCAAACAAAACGGAAGGTATCTATTTAATGATTAATCGCAAGATTGGAAACTAATATGAGTAAAAAACAATAAATTTAAAACTATTAATATACCTCTTCGTGTTTACCAATATTTACCGAAATTGAAAAATTATAATTTAAATCTTCCGAAGAAAAACTGTTTTAATTTTGATTGATTACTTCAATTTAATCTAATTACAAACGGAAGAATATCTTTTTTATTCTTGTATTCAGATATTAAGAGTTCTTTATTAATTATCAAATTTTCGATATTACTTCTGTTACAACTCCCTTTTTTGTTCTTGTGTCATATTCAAAACTAACTGAATAACCATCAAATACGCTTTTGAAAGTAAGTGTCTTTTTAAAGAACGGACCCATATATTGATTAATATACGGTTGAATATTATACTTTGGATTTAATGAATAATCTCTTCTCTGCGCAATTAGAAACCATAAAATTTCGTAAGCATCTCCAGTTTCAACCTCTTCCCAAACCTTAACTGCTTGAAACAAGCTATCATTTTGAAATTGTATGTATCCGTAATTTATTGTGTCTTGAACTTTAATGAAATATGTTTCTAGTGCATCTGTAGGAGATTTTTCAAGTTTGAATTCCTCGCTAATATAAGGTAAAATATATTCGCTTGGTGTATTGAGTTGGATCTTTCCTATACCTGCAAAATCCTTGATATATCCCTGTGCAAAAAGATTGCTAAATAAAATGCAACACGTCAAGAACAAATAAATTAAATTTTTCATTTTAACTCCTATTAAATTATTTTTTTATTAAATTCAATATGCAAATTTATAAAAATTGTTGCTTTAATAAAATCTTTTATGAGCCTTAAGTAAAATCTCATTTTTTATAAGTTTAAACATTTAATAGACATTTTATTGCATTTTTATTAATTTGAACTTGTAAAAGAAAATTTATTTTAATTCCACTTTATTTTATCAACGCGAGGTTGAAGATGACAATGTTTAAGGAAGAAATAAAAAATTTGTATAACGAAAATATTTCTAAATTAAAAAGTATTGACGAGGAATGCACTTTTTATGATTTATTGAAAACTACTCTACACCCTGCAATTCTTCAATACATTTCTGCTGAATTGGATTACGTTGTTTTCGAAGATAGATTGAAATTTTCCGATAGTACTTTGATAAGTTATAAAGAAAATACTTTCAACGAAAGTTTTGCAATAGTAGCCGATGAAGTTAAGAAAAACAAAAGATTTAAGAAAGAGTATTTTCATAAACTTATATTATATGCGATTTCTTTCAATGTTAATTTCTTGATACAACAGGTAAACACAATAAAAATATTTTTATTCGACGATAAGGAAAAGAAAAATAAAACTGAAATTGAAAAAACACTGAATTATTTTTTCTATTACGATTACTTAAGAAAAGCCATCTGGTTATTTTTAGAAAAGACGAAAGAAGAAATATCTTTCAAAGAGTTTAGTAATTTTATTGAAAATGTTGAAGAGAAATTAAGAACAAAATATATCAGAAAAGTAATAAAAGCATTTTTAAACTCAATTACAGACTTTTGGAATAAGGATAAAAGTGAAAACGTTATTCTGTCAACAAATATTATAGACAGCTTTCTTCAATCGATGAAATTGGAATGGGCTCGTCAAAAATTCAGAGAAGAATTTTTAGAGCATTCGGGAAAACTTTGTGACGTAAAAGATGTAAAAATTTTCTTTGATTCTTTATTGCCCGGATTATTTTATTCCTCATCAAATATCGTTAAAGAATCAGTAAAACACACCGAGAAGAAAATATTTTCTGATGAAAGTGTTTATGAGCAAAAAAGAGAGTTAAAAAGGAAAGATGATGAGCAAATAGAAATAGAAAAGGATAACGAGGAATTGGAAGTCGTTTATGATTTAGACGATAATGATGATGAAATTATTGAAAAAAGCAGAATTAACAAAACTGATATAAGGGATGACCAATTGTATGAATTTGGGGATTCGGATTATGTAAATGCTATTAACGATTCGATTCAGGAAATATTATCAAAGAAAAAAATCAACAAAGTGATTGAGGAAGTATTCGATGATGACTCAGAACTTTTTATTCAGACAGTCGAAAGAATGTTGACGCATAATAATCAGAAAGAGGCATTACTAATAATTGATAAGTTGTTCAAATTGAAAGATTTAAAACCCTCCTCGAGATTGGCAAAGGTTTTTAAAAAAATAATATCAGAATATATTGACAGAGTACAAGGATATGATGTTCGTTGATTATGTGAATATATTTATCAAAGCTGGAGATGGTGGAGCCGGTGCAGTTGCGTTCAGACGTGAAAAATTCGTTCCCAAGGGGGGACCTGCCGGCGGAAATGGTGGCAATGGTGGAAATGTGATTTTTATTGCAAATCAAAATCTCTCAACACTTCTTGATTTCAAGTATAAAAAAAAATATGTCGCTGGCAGAGGAGAGAACGGTGGTAGTTCGTTGAAGGACGGTAAATCGGGTAATGATATTATTGTCGAAGTACCGTGTGGAACAATTATTAAGAATAAAGAAACAGATAACATAATAGATGACCTTGATGAACATGGAAAGAAAATTGTTGTTGCCCAAGGCGGACGTGGAGGGAAAGGGAATGCTTATTTTGCAAATGCAACTAATCAGACTCCGAGATATTCTCAACCAGGAACAAAGGGCGAAGAATTTAATATTATTCTTGAACTTAAATTAATTGCTGATGTTGGACTTGTCGGATTTCCTAATGCGGGTAAATCAACACTGATTTCCGTTATATCTGCAGCAAGACCTAAGATTGCTGATTATCCATTTACAACCTTACAACCAAATCTTGGAATTGTAAAATATGCTGAAGGTAAAAGTTTTGTTGTGGCTGATATTCCGGGAATAATCGAAGATGCCCATTTGGGAAAGGGGCTTGGACTACAATTTTTACGTCACATTGAAAGGACAAAGATTTTACTTGTTATGGTTCCAGCTGATACAGAAGATATTGAAAAGCAATTCGAAATACTAAATAATGAACTTAAACAATACAGCAAGGAATTATCAAAGAAGAAGAAAATATATGCAATATCAAAAGCCGATATTGTTGATGAAAACACTAAAATAAAAATGGAAAAAATAAAAATTAAAGCATATAAAAAGAAATTATTGGTTTTTTCTTCGGTATCGGGTTATGGTATTAAAAATCTTTTAGATTATTTATGGCAGGAACTATCAGAATAAGAAATATTAATTTTATTTTGCTGCTTGTATTTTTGTCAATCTTATTACTTGTAGCAATTTTTATATCGTTATTTATAGGTTCAGTTGATATTACTTTGAGCGAGTTTTTTCAGGTACTATTTGGTAGTAAAACTGATGACACTCTTTCTCAAATAATTTTTGAAATTCGCTTGCCGAGAATTTTATTGGCTTTAGCAGTCGGAGGAGGTTTATCTGTTGCTGGTGCGGTGTTCCAAGCAATATTAATGAATCCTTTGGCAGAGCCGTATATACTTGGAATTTCAAGTGGTGGAGCATTTGGTGCTGTGCTGGCAATTGCTTTGAATTTGTCTTTTATTCTTGTTCAGTTGTTTTCTTTTGCTGGCGCCATTGGAGTGATTGCAATAGTTTTTATGGTTGGTAAAAGGTTTGGTGAACTTGAACCTAATGTTTTGATACTTTCCGGAGTTATGGTTGGGGCTTTCTTCTCTGCAATTATATTGTTGATAATGAATTTTCTTGATGATTCATTTCGTTTTGCAATTTTTTATTTAATGGGTAATCTGTCAGTAGCTGATAGTAGTTCTATCTATTATGTTTTAATCTGCTCAATTGTATTATCGTTGATTTTAATTTTGAATTCTTATAAATACAATGTTCTTTCGCTTGGGAGCGAAGAAGCAAAACATTTGGGCGTAAATGCAAAATTAATTAAAAATTCTTCGTATTTAATAAGCAGTATTCTGGTTGGAGCGATTGTATCAGTAAGTGGTATAATCGGATTTGTGGGTTTAGTGGTTCCGCATATCTGTAGATTAATTTTTGGAATTGACAACAGAATTATTTTACCTGTTTCGTTTTTTTTAGGAGCAATATTTTTGATTATTGCCGACACAATTTCACGAATTGTTATATCACCTTCGGAATTACCAGTTGGAGTAATTACAGCAATCATTGGAGCACCAATTTTTATATATTTGTTGAAGAAAAAATTTAAGATGAGTAATAGATAAAATGCCACAATTTTTGATTATTTGGAATTAATCTATAATTTTACTTATGCTTTTGTTATACTGTTTTTTTAAAATGTTATCCCGTGAAAGCTATTAAAACAAATATTATCTTTGTGTGTCAGCAGTTTATATTTATTATTTAATAATATCCTGTTTAACCACAAAGTGCACAAGGTTTTTAGACGAAGGTAACAAAAAACATATCGTTAATTTCACGTAGAACTGTGGTGTTAAATAAAAGTAATGAGTATTTTATAGGAGTCAGCTAAACTGTGAATTTGTTATAAAAACAATTTATGAAAATTAGAAACCAAATAACCCAATTACTCGGAATTAAGTATCCAATCATTCAGGGCGGGATGTCTTGGGTGTCTTATTGGGAATTAGTTTCAAAGATTTCTAATTGTGGCGGATTAGGTCTTCTTGCCGCCGGCTCAATGAAATCTGAAATATTAGAAGAAAATATTGTCAAATGCAGAGAAAATACCTCATTACCCTTTGGTGTTAATATACCACTGCTTCGAGGTGATGCTTCTGAATTGATACAAGTTTGTTTAGATTGCAATGTGAAAATATTTTTTACAGCAGCAGGTTCGCCCGACAAATATATTGATTTAATGAAGAAAAATAATTCCACTGTAATTCATGTTGTATCCTCGGTAAAGCAGGGATTGAAAGCACAAAATGCAGGTTGTGATGCAATCGTGGGCGAAGGTGTTGAAGCAGGTGGACACAATGGTAAAGATGAAATTACTACATTTTGCCTAATACCGCAATTAGTGGATGAATTAAAAATTCCTGTAATTGCTGCAGGAGGAATTGCCGATGGCAGAGGAATTGCCGCTGCAATGTCTTTAGGTGCTCAGGGAGTGCAAATTGGGACATTGTTTGCAGCCACGAATGAGTCTATTGCTCATATGAATTATAAAAATGCAATTTGTAATTCAAAAGATGAAAGCACAATCTTAACATTCAAGAAAATTGGAATGTTAAGAATGCTTAAAAATAAATTAAGTGAAGTTATAATCCAAGCAGAAGCTGAAGGTGCAAGCAAAGAAGAATTGCTAAAAATTTTCGGACACAAAAAAGAACAGGCAGGTATTCTCAATGGTGATACTGAAAATGGAATAATGGAGGCGGGACAAATTTCAGGAATGATAAAGGAAATCAAACCTGCTGAAGTTGTTTTCAAAAAACTATTAACAGAATTTGATGAAGTCATTGATAAATTACAAACAATAAAATAAAATTAAGGTGCAAAATGAAGAACATTTATTTATTTGCAGTAGTATTGCTTTCTTTTATACTTGGTTGCTCAAGAGAGGAAAAATACGAAGTTTTCAGCTCAGAAGCATTTGCTTATAAGCTGCCCGATGGCTGGGAGCTAAACACTTCAGCCCATGTAAAAGATTTCATTGTTAACGAAACAAATGGAATTTTTACTTGTGATTTAACATATTACGTTGATATTCACACACCGAGCGGATTAGTAATTGCTAAAGCAGATACAGGCGTTATTCAGACAAGAAGTGGAGATGAATTTGATGAAGTTCCGATAGATATACAAATGGAGTTGGATGATGGCTTTGAAATGGGAATATACAAGATTGTCTATTTCGTTGTTGATAAGAAAAGCAATCAGCTCGTAACCGATACAACAACATTTGAATTATCATTAGAATAAAATATAAAAATTATTTTGCATTTCGTATTAGTTCATAAACCGACTTAATTTTATAAGTCGGTTTTATTTCGGAAAATTTATTAATTGGATTTTTTACTCCTGATAGAACCAATGCAGTATCAATTCCAAATGTATTACCCATAGCAATATCAGTTTCTAATCTATCTCCGATAATAATGCATTCCCCTGGACTTAATTTTAAATATTTTTTTATTTCCTCAATCATAAATTTGGAAGGTTTGCCGAAATGCTTTTCTAGTTTTCTACCTGTTCGTTTTTCAAGTGCAGATATTGTAGAACCAGCATCAATTATTTCTCCGTTTTCAACAGGACAAGTATTGTCAATATTAGCAGCAAGAAATTTTGCTCCGTTATCAAGTGCTTTCGCAGCTATTTCTAATTTTGTATAGTTTAATGTCCTATCAAGTGTTACTATAACAATATTAATTTTTGAGACATCCTTCGAGAATTTAAGTCCCACTTCACATAATTCTTTGATAAAAACGTCCTCGCTGATTGAATAAAAAGTTTTTCCCGGATAATTGGTACTTAAATATTTTTTAATTACATAAGTCGAATTTATAATTTCATCTTCTGAAATTATCATTCCATACTTCTTTAATAAATCAGAATATTCTTTACAAGTACCTGTGGTTTTGTTGGAAATAAAAACAAGTTTCTTATTTAATTTGCGAAGTATATTTATTGTAATATCAGCTTTAGGGATAATATTTTCACCCCTGTACAAAGTACCGTCAAGATCAAAAATGAAACCCTCATATTTATGTAAAGGAAAAATTTTCAAAGTTCTAATCGTTTTTTTATACTAATAAATATTTCTTCGTAAGATGTTGGTTTGTAACCTAATTCAGTTTCTGCCTTTAATGTTATTAATCCGGATTTCAATGGTCTTCTCGCTGGTTGATTGAACACTTCTGTTTTTACTGGTGTAATAAGGGATTTATTAAATTTAAAAAAAACAGCTATTTTAAGTGCAAATTCAAAACGATTAAGGAACTCAGCACCCCCGATATTAAATAATCCTGTTTTTTTGTACTCAACTACACGAGAAATTGCATCCACCAAATCATCTACATATGTCGGATTATTTATTTGGTCATCAACGATTCTGACAGGTTTATTGTTGCTCAACATTTCAATTAGCCATTTTACAAAATCACTCTTTACATTATTACCCAATCCGAATAAGACATTTGTTCTTAAAATCGTATGCTTTGTATCATATTTTTTTATTGCATTTTCACCTGCTAATTTAGTCTTACCATAATAATTGATTGGACAAGGAATATCGTCTTCTGAATAGGGACCGTTGCTACCATCGAAAACATAATCGGTTGAGATATGAATTAGGTGTGAATTGACAATTGATGAATAATTAGCAAGATTTGCAACTCCATCAACATTTATTTTCTGGGCTAGTACTTTTTCGGTTTCGGACTTATCTACATCTGTGTATGCCGAAGCATTAATAATATAATCCGGTTTGATTTCTTTAATGATTTTCCCAATTATTTTTTTATCCGTAATATCAGCCGGATAGTATTTTACATTATTAATTAATGATTGAACTTCAATAGAAGAACAAAGTAAGTCTGTATTAAAATCTTTGATGTAATGCCCGACTAATCGTTGACCGAGCATCCCATTCGAACCGATAATTAAAATTTTTCTTTTTTGAGTATCAGAGATTGACATATTCTTTTATCTTTTTATATTCATCAAAATTTTTTAATGTCGTTGTTAGAGCAGCAATATTATTTGCTACTTGTAATGAATTTCTTATATTCCCACTTTTTAAGTATTGATAGAAAAATGTCGCTCCGAAAATGTCTCCACAGCCGACTTTATTTATCGAATTAATTTTTAAAGCTTTTTTTTCAAATTTATTTATTTCATTCTTTTCTTTTATATAAGCTGTAAATCCTTTTTCACTCTTTGTAATTATCAAAACAGCAGGGCCTAATTTAAGAATATATTTTGCAGCTTCATCTTCAATCTCATAATCGGATAAAGTTTTAAGTTCGTATTCGTTTACCTGTATAAAATCAACGTTTTTAATCCACTCTACCGCATTCGGAATTTTTCTTAAAAATCTTTTATTGTTATCATCAATCCCTTTTGACAAGGAGTGAATGTCAATGAAAATCGGTTTATTAAAGATTTTTCTTATTTCTTTCAATTTTTGGAGCGACAATTCAAATCCTGTAATCATATTGATTAATATACCATTAAATGAATTGAGTTCTTTCATTGTCTCAAAATTTAAGTCATCCGTGAAATTCTTATATTGTTCGTCTCTTTCTTTATACTCACAAATTGTAAGATTCACTGTTGGAATCGCTTTTACAGTTTTAGAATAACTTAAATCAATTTTGTCATAAATATCCTGAAATAAACTATAGGACGAAGTATCAATAGCAGTTACTAGACTGATCTTATCCTCAGCATTTATTAAATGGTACAATCCGGTGATTGTATAAAAGATACCACCCGGCTTGATTTCCAATTCATCATCTTTGTGAATATGGTCAATTACTGAATGGCCTAGGACGAGTAAATTCATTTGTGATAATTACATTTTTAATTGCTGAAGCAAAAATAAAGAAAAAAATCAATATTTCTAAATTCAAATTTTTGCAGTTCACAGCATTGAAATGAATTAACTTTTTATTAATTTCTTGTAATGGTCGAAGCGGTTAAGAACATCAGGAACATAATTAACTGTTTCAATTCCTCGGCAATACCCGTATCTAACAACAACATCGCGGTAATATTTGCTTTTTGATTTGTTTAGCAACCATACTTCAACATTTTTAAACCAAACATTCGGATCGCTGCCGTATTTTTCTGCGAGATTTCTTGCATCAATGATATGTCCGAATCCACAATTATATGAAGCAAGAACAAATTTAATTCTTTCCTCTTCGTCTTTGATATAATCCGACCAATATTTATTAAGCCAATTAAGATATTTTGTCCCCGCATTAATGCTTTGATACGGATCGTATGGATCTGTAACGTTGTACTGTTCAACAACAGCTGGCATCAATTGCATCAACCCTCTTGCACCCGCCCATGATTGCGCTGATGGATGAAATTGAGATTCCTGATATACTACGGAAGCAACAAGTCGCCAATCCCAATTAATCTTTTTTGAATGCTCTTTTATTAAATCATCATAACGGGAAATTTTCCCGCCTTTAATTGATAAAAATTCACTTTCCATTCTTCGTTGTATAGAGGATTGACTTAAAAAATACTTTTTGTAGATTGTGGCATATTCTGGTTTGCGTCTCATATCCTCTATCCATCTGTTTAATTCCTTCAATAATTTTGGCGAATTTTTTCTGACTGCCCAGGCGATTTTTTGAGGTAAAGAAATTTCTGTTTGAATATCAATATTTGAATAATAGCCCTGATATAGTAAAGCAATATTTTCGTCAGCAACTGTGCAGTTGATTTTTCCAACAGATACCATTTCTATTAAGTCCTCGGTTGATACTTCGGGTTCCACTTCGACAATATGAAACGTTCCACCAATTTCCTCCTGAAGATTATTCAACCTCTCGATATATGATGAACCCTTTTCGACGTAAATTGTGTCATTTATTAAATCAACAACGTTTGTTATGAGGCTATCTGCAAGCTGCTCTTTACTCAGTTTTTGCCAATTATCGGGTTTTCTTTGAACAAGCACCTGATTTGTAAGATTATGATGATGGGCGAATTCAACTTTTTCTTTTCTATCAAGAGTGACTGTTAAATTATAAGCAATAATATCCCCTTCGCCAGCATTTAGCATTTCAAACATTTTATCAATATCCCTAACAACAGTTATTTCAAGTTCAAGCCCTAAATGATCAGCGAATTTTTTAATCAATTCATATTCGTAACCCATAGGTTGTCCGCGGTAAATAAAATAACTATACGCATTATATCCTGTTAAGGCAACAAGCTTTCCTTTTTCTCTGATTTGTTCAAGGTCTATATCTGGGATTTCTTCTTTTTCCGAACATGAAAGAAGAAGAATTATCATCAGCAAAGTAAAAATCAGCTTAAGTTTTTTCATATTACTAAAATTTAATTTATCGATTTTTTTCAGTAATTTAATTTTTTTTATTTTAAAACTAGTTAATTCAACAAAAAAATAATTTTGAATGTTTCAAAATATTATAGAATAATTAAAAATTTAACTTGATTATTATATATATTAATGGTATTATTAAAAACTCAATTTCGCCCTTTATGGGCGATTTTTGTTATATGAGCATTTTAAAAGATAAAATATCGTCAATTATCGAAAACACTTGTAGCAAGTCGGGATTTCTATTAATTGATTTTGTCGTTCAGCATATAAATAGAAAAATGTATATTGAAATTTATATTGATAACGAAAAAGGAATTACACTTGACGATTGCTCAAGTTTATCTCGGCTTTTGAAATCTGAAATTGAGAGTGATGAGGATTTTGTAAGTTTGGATTATAAGTTAGAAGTATCATCTCCGGGCACAAAAAGAAGTCTGAAATTTATTCAGCAATATCCTAAACATATTAATAGGCAATTTGAAGTTCACTATCAAAATAATGACGAATTAATAAAATTCAAGGGAAAGTTAGTGAAAGTGAATGAAGATAATCTTACTTTCGAGCTTGCTCAAGAAAATATTGTAATTAACATAAAAGAAATAAAAACTGCAAAAGTATTAATTAGTATTTAGATTTGGAGGAATATTTCATGAACAGTGAAATAGTGGAATCTTTTGCTTTAATGGCACGCGAAAAAAACATTGACAGAGATGTTTTGGAAGGAATCATTGAAGAAATTTTTGGAATAATGGTCAAGAAAAAATATGGTCTGGAGGCAAAGTATGAAGTTGTTGTCAATATGGATAAAGGCGATATTGAAATATTTTTAGAACGTCAGATTGTAGATGTAGTGGAAGACACTAATACACAAATTAGTATTGATGAAGTAAATTCTCAAGGCAATGAGGATGAATTAGAAGTTGGCGACGACTATGTTGAAAAGTTGCCTTTCAGTTCATTTGGAAGAAGATTAATCAATTTAGCAAAACAAAGCTTGAACCAAAGAATCCATGATATTGAAAAAGATACTGTTTTCAATGAGTATACTGATATGCTAAACGAAATTATTGTTGGGGATATTTATCAGACCAAGAAAAATGATATTATGGTTATTCACAATCGTAATGAACTTTTATTACCAAGAAACGAACAGATACCAAAAGAAAAATATCGCAAGGGTGATACCATTCGTGCAATTGTAAAAGAAGTGAAAAAAGTTTCTGGTAAACCTTTAATAATAATTTCTAGAGCGGATAATAATTTCCTTAAAAAATTATTCGAAATTGAGATACCTGAGGTTTATGATAATGTAATTGAAATTAAGGATATTGCACGCGAACCAGGTGAAAGAGCAAAAGTATCAGTTCTTTCGAATGATGCTCGCATTGATGCAGTTGGAGCATGTGTAGGGATGAAAGGAGTAAGAATTCACGCAATAGTACGCGAATTAAATAATGAAAATATTGATGTCATAAATTATTCTGAAGATCCCGTAATATATATTCAAAGAGCATTGGCTCCTGCAAAAATTAAAAATATAGAAATTGATGAAGATAATAGAAAAGCAACCGTTAACGCTGATAGCGACCAGATATCGCTGCTAGTAGGTAGAAACGGAGTCAATATTAGGTTAGCTATAAAATTAACAGGTTATGATATTGATGTAATCCGGGAGGAAAAACCATACGAAGAATATGAAGAAGATATTGAACTGGTTGATTTGAAAGAAGAATTAGGTGCGGAGATGGTTGACCTTCTTATTCAGAATAGATACGACACAGCAGTAGAAGTACTTACCGCCGGTGTTGAAAAAATCAAAGAAATTGAAGGTGTTGACGAAGAAACAGCTAATCGTATAATAGAGATATTAAACGACCAGTTTGAAGAAGAATAAAAAAATTGGGTTTTAACAAAAATGTCAGAAAAAACAAAGAAAATACGTCTTTACAAATTTGCCTCAGAGTATAACCTTTCGTCTGAACAATTAATTGAATTTTTACAGCAGAAAGGTTATAAAATAAAAGGTCTAATGTCAACATTAACTGATGATATGCTTAATGATATTAGAGCGAAATATAAAAAAGAGATTGAAAAGGCAGAAAAACATTACAAGAAAATAAGTGAGTTCCACAAGAAACTGAGTCCGGACAAAGAAGTTGAAACCCCTGAGCAAGAGGAAGAAGCTGCAGAAAACGAAGCTGAAGTTGTAGAGAGCGAAAAAATAGTTGAAGAAATTGTATCGGAAAGTAAAACTGAAGAAAAAAAGCTAGAAGAAGTTGAGACGTCAGTTGAAGAAGAACAAGAAGAAAAAATTACGGAAGATAAGGCAAAAGTATTTAAGACTCCCTATGAGAAGGAATTAGAAAAGAAAAAAGAAGGATTGAAAATTGTTGGAAAGATTGATCTTGATAAGAAGAAAGAGGAAAGCAGGTTAAGAGGTAGGGATAAAACTAAAGATAAATTTAATGAGCAACGAGAAAAACCCGAAGAAAAAAAATCAGATGTTAAGGAAACTCATGTAAAAGAGAAATTAGGACCCGAAGTTAAGTTTAAAGAATATTTAGATGAAGAGCGGGATAAACTCAAACCTAAAAAGAAGAAGAAAAGAAAAAAAGGAAAGCAGGAAAAAGAAGGAAGTATTGAAGCCGATAAGAATCTTAGAGTAAAGAAGAAAAAGAAATCTGCGGCTGTTGAAATTGATGCCGAGGAAGTGGAAGCAGCTATTAAAAGAACACTAACCAGCATGGAAGAGACTTCAATAGGATTTAGAGCGAACGTTAGAAAGAAAAAAAGAAAAGAAAAACAAGAGCAAGAAGAAAGAATGCAAGAAAGAAAATTGCTGGAACAGAGTATTATTAGAGTGAATGAATTTATTTCAGTTGGAGAGCTTGCTAATCTAATGAATGTAGATACGAATGAAATTATTAAAAAATGCATTGGACTTGGATTGATGGTTTCAATTAATCAAAGATTAGATGTTGAAACAATCACACTAATTGCTGATGAATTTGGATTTCAAGTCGAATTTCAGGAAGAATATATATCTGAATCTTTGGAAGACACAGAAGATAGTTCCGAAGAATTACTTCCGCGTCCACCCGTTGTTACAATTATGGGACACGTTGACCATGGAAAAACGACATTGTTGGATTACATTCGAAGGACAAATGTTGTTGCTGGCGAGTATGGAGGAATAACTCAACATATTGGTGCTTATCAGGTTCAAGTTAAAGAAGATAAATTTATTACATTTTTAGATACACCCGGTCACGAAGCTTTTACTGCAATGCGCGCAAGAGGAGCTTCGGTTACTGATATTGTTGTATTGGTTGTTGCAGCAGATGATGCAGTAATGCCTCAGACCATTGAAGCAATAAATCATGCTCAGGCAGCACAAGTACCAATTATCATTGCGATAAATAAAATTGACAAACCGGGAGCAAATCCAGAAAAAATCAGACAACAACTGAGTGAAAGAAATATTTTAGTTGAAGACTGGGGTGGAAAGTATCAATGTGTAGAATTAGCAGCGAAATCAGGATTGAAAGTAGATGAATTATTAGAAAAGATTCTGCTTGAAGCTGAGATGCTCGATTTAAAAGCAAATCCAAACCGAGAAGCAAGAGGAACTGTTATCGAAACAAAATTGGAGCTTGGAAGAGGAGTAACTTCAACTATACTTATTGAAAAAGGAACTTTAAGAGTAGGAGATCCATTTGTTGCCGGTAGTACTTATGGGAGGGTTCGAGCAATGTTCGACGAAAGAGGAAACAAAATCGACGAAGCACCTCCAGCTGCTCCTGTGGTAGTGCTTGGATTTGAGAGTTCACCTCAAGCTGGCGATACATTTGTTGTTGTAGAATCCGAAAGAGATGCTCGCGAGATTGGTATTAAGAGGCAGCAGTTGGATAGAGAACAACATCATAGACAAGTACGACATATTACCCTTGATGAAATTTCAGAACAAATAAAGACAGGTGAGGTAAGAGAGTTGCCGCTTATCGTCAAAGGTGATGTTGACGGGTCAGTTGAAGCATTGGCAGATTCATTTATGAAACTTTCAAACGAAAAGGTTGTTGTTAACGTAATACATAAAGGTGTTGGAAGCATTACTGAAGGAGATGTCCTTCTCGCTTCTGCTTCAAATGCTATTATTATTGGATTTCATGTCCGCCCGAATATTAATGCAAGAAAACTTGCAGAGAAAGAAAAAATTGATATTAAATTATATAATATTATTTATGATGCTATTGCAACTATAAAAGCAGCATTAGAAGGATTGTTGGCACCGATAATTTCTGAAGAATTGATGGGTACAGTTGAGGTAAGGGAAATTTTCAAAGTACCAAAAATTGGAACGGTCGCAGGTTGCTATGTTCTGGATGGTAAAATAATCCGACAAAACAAAATCAGAATATTTCGGGATGAAGTTCGCATTTGGGAAGGTGAATTGGCTTCGCTGAAAAGATTTAAGGAGGATGTTCGTGAAGTTGATGCAGGATACGAATGCGGATTGAGCGTTCATAATTTCAATGATATTAAAGTTGGCGACATTATCGAATCATATAAATTGGTAGAAACAAAGCAAAAATTAAGTTAATATGTCTGCTAGAATTGAAAAATTTACTAAATTGATTAAAGAGGAATTAAGTTGGATCTTTATAAAAAAAATCCAGGATCCACTATTTAATTTTATTACAGTAACACGTGTAAAAGTTACACCTGACTTAAAACAAGCCTATGTTTATCTTTCTATTTATGAAAAAGATAAAAGAAAAAAAATGTTGGAAAAGGTTAACGAGATAAAAAGTTTAATCCGAACTGAATTTGCACATCGAAACAGAAGATTAAGATTTATCCCGGAGTTTTTGTATTTTATTGATGATACTGCTGACCACGTTGAAAAGATTGAATCGTTATTGAAGCAAATACATAAAGATGATAAGCAAGAAGAATCCTGATTTTACTAATGTTAATGAACCGAGTGGGGATGCGATTTTAATTGATAAAGAAGTCGGTTGGACTTCTTTCGATGTTATTAGAGTTCTTAGAAAAATTTTGAATGTAAAAAAAATAGGACATGCAGGAACACTTGACCCTTTTGCTACAGGATTGCTGATTCTTTGCACAGGTAAGAGCACAAAAAGAATAAGTGAATTTCAAAACCTGATTAAAACTTATAAAGGTATAATTTCGCTCGGAAAAAGAACTGCAACTTATGATTGTGATTCAGATTTTATTGAAGAGAAAAGTTGCGATGGAATAAACGAAGAGCACATTGAATCTGTACGGAAAAATTTTTTAGGAAAAATAATGCAGAAGCCACCAATGTTCTCCGCATTGAAACATAAAGGGAAACGACTGTATGATTATGCGAGAAAAGGAATTGAAAT
>JAFGID010000112.1 GCA_016929735.1 Ignavibacteriales bacterium
GGTTGTGAAATTCCATAGCCACAGTAAACTACATCTGCTGTAAAATCACCTGAACCTGTAAATCCACGAAAAACAAAATCCTTTCCGAGTTGATATTTATTGACAATCTCATCATTTTTAATAAGATTAAACTTACATGGATTTTGTATTTCATTACATTCAATTAAAAAATTCTGATAGTAGCTCATACCATTAGCTGGCTTTAATTTTAGATCGAAGAATTTGTCAGATGAAAAATCTGCAGCTAAATTGTAGCCTTCTGTACCTGCTAATCTTCCTTCTAATTCTTCACTTGATAAATAATTTACCCTATTTAATAAATCATCCTTTTTAATAGAATTTAATCCTTTTTGTATTTGTCCGTTGCAAATTATTCCAGACAAATATAAACCGACTAATAATAGTATAACCCAATTTTTAATCATAATTCAAAAAGCCCTAAAAATTTTTTTTTAATTGTTTTAATTTAATAAATAATTAAATTATATTTTAATTAGAAAAAAAAAATTATTTATAAATTAAAAGGAAAAACTACTTATGGAAAATAATAGTGGTACTTTTAAACCTTATATCTCTGCAAAGGACTTTATTCCAGAGTTTACACCTAAAGCTATCATTTTAGGTTCTATTTTCGGAATTATTTTTGGTGCAGCTACAGTTTATTTAGGATTGAAAGTTGGACTGACAGTCAGTGCTTCAATTCCTATCGCAGTACTTGCCATTTCTGTTTTTAAGAAACTTGGGAAAGCAACTATTCTCGAGAACAATATTGTTCAAACAATTGGCTCTGCAGGTGAATCTGTTGCGGCAGGTGTTGTATTTACAATTCCTGCTTTATTATTCTTACCAGGGGGCACTAATTATTTTGAGTACATGCAAATATTTGTACTTGCTTTAGTTGGTGGTATTCTTGGTGTTCTTTTTATGATACCACTACGTCGTTCATTGATAGTGAAAGAACATGGCAAGCTCCCCTTCCCGGAAGGGACTGCTTGTGCAGATGTTCTTATTGCTGGAGAGAAAGGTGGAAAACTTGCACAGAAAGTATATTATGGTTTAGGAATAGCTTTTTTATATAAATTGTTTATGTTGATTTTTGGTTTTTGGAAAGATGTACCGAAATATACATTCAGCAGGAAATCAGATTTGCCGAACGGAACACTGATGGGTGAAATATCACCTGAACTTCTGGGTGTTGGTTATATTATCGGTCCAAAGATAGCCGGAATAATGGTTGCTGGTGGTGTTCTTTCGTGGTTGGTTTTAATTCCTCTTATTACTCTAATTGGAGATAATTTAACTAATGTATTTTCTCCTGCATCAAAATTAATTTCCGAGATGAGTGCACAAGAAATTTGGAGTAACTATATTAGATATATTGGTGCGGGTGCTGTCACTTTCGGTGGTATAATCACACTTATAAAATCTTTCCCAACAATTATTAATGCTTTTAAGGATTCATTCAAAGATCTTAAAGATAAAAAATCTCAAGTCCAAACTGAGAAAAGTAGAACAGAAAAAGATATACCTCTTATTTATGTTTTAATTGGTAGTATTGCATTGATTGTTCTTATTGCTATAATTCCAAATATTCCTGCAAATTTACTCTCTGCTGTTATGATTGTTGTATTTGGATTTTTCTTTGTAACGGTTTCTTCTCGAATTGTCGGATTAATTGGCTCTTCAGCAAATCCAATCTCGGGTATGACAATAGCAACGCTAATGGCAACCTCTTTAATTTTTGTTGCAGTTGGTTGGACGGGTGATGTTTATCAACCAATTGTACTTGTAGTCGGTTCGATGGTTTGTATTGCATCTGCAAATGCTGGTGCAACTTCTCAGGATTTGAAAACTGGTTATATTGTAGGTGCTTCTCCGGTCAAGCAGCAACTTGGTTTGATTATTGGAGTTGTTGCCTCCGCTTTTGTTATTGGTGGAACGGTTATCTTGCTCAACGATTCATTAACAATTGGTTCAAATCAGTTACCAGCACCACAAGCAACTCTGATGGCAACAGTAATTAAAGGATTACTAAGTCAAAATCTCCCTTGGGCATTAGTGATTATCGGAGTTGGAATAGCTGCAGTCATTGAATTGTGCGGTGTTCGTTCATTACCTTTTGCAGTAGGTGCATATCTTCCATTATCAGTTAGCACTCCAATTTTCTTAGGTGGATTAATTAAATTTACAGTTGACAAAATTAGAAAAAATAAAGAAAGTGAATCAGACATTGGACCGGGAGCTTTGTTAAGCACTGGATTAATTGCAGGTGGTGCATTAACGGGAATTCTTTATGCTGTGCTAAAAGGTTGGACAGTCGGAGAATTACCCGACGGAACTTTAGTATCAGTAATTGACAAGATCCACGAATTTACACATAGCATTATTCCGGAAGCAGGTGATTTAATTTCACTACTTATTTTCTTTGGTCTTGGAGCTATTTTATTTAAATTTGCGTTAAGTAAAGAAAAGAATAAATCTAATAACTAACATATTGAATAATTATGGAAAATAAATTCAAAACACCACCCCCTAATTGGTATCGCTGGTTAATTTTATTAGTTATCAGCATACCAATGTTTGGGAACTATTATATCTACGATAGCATTGCACCGATTGCTGATTTACTTAAGAAAGGATTAAACTTTACAGACGAAAATATTGGCTCTTTATATTCTGTCTACAGCATAGCAGCAATTTTTATTTTGATTGTTGGTGGAATAATCATTGATAAAATTGGAACGAAAAAATCAATTCTTTTATTTGGTTCAATATGTACTCTTGCAGCAATAATTACAGCCTCTTCATCTGCATTAGAAGTTATGTTAGTTGGTCGTGTCCTTCTTGGAATAGGAGCAGAACCTCTTATAGTCGCAATTTCAGTAGCACTTGCTAAATGGTTCAAAGGAAAAGAACTTAGTTTTGCATTTGGATTGAATTTAACATTAGCACGATTAGGTTCCTTTGCTGCAGACAATTCACCATCATGGGCTGGTGGGTTTTATACTGATTGGCATGGTCCACTGAATTTAGCTATTACCATTTCAATAGCTTGTGTAGTTGGTGCTGTCCTTTATTGGATTATGGAATCACATGCAACAAGAAATTATAATTTAGGTGAAGCAGGACAAACGGATAAATTAGTTTTAAAGGATATATTTAAATTTGATAAATCTTTTTGGCTAATACTTGCGTTATGTGTTGTATTTTATTCAGCAATTTTTCCCTTCAGAAGTTTTGCAATTAAATATTTTATGGAAGGTCATGGTGCTTCAAGGGAATTAGCGGGATTCTTAAATAGCGCACTTCCACTTTCAGCAATGATAGCAACTCCCCTATTCGGTTTATTGGTCGATAAAATAGGAAAACGAGCTTCTCTTATGATGCTCGGTTCGTTATTACTTATGCCAGTATTCTTAATCTTAGGGCATACCACTTTACCGATTTACATCCCGGTAATTATGATGGGAATTGCATTCTCATTAATTCCAGCAATAATGTGGCCATCAGTTGCATATATAGTTGAAGAAAAAAAATTAGGAACTGCGTATTCAGTTATGTTCTTAATTCAACAAATTGGTGTCGCTTTATTCAACTATCTTATTGGATTTGCAAACGATATCTCGAAGGCAGGGGCAGACAATCCTGATGGTTATCTATTAGGATTGCATTTCTTGAGCATACTCGGTATACTCGGATTTGTTTTTGCATATCTCTTACGAAAAGTTGACAAATCTCCGGACGGTCATGGATTAGAAACAGTAATAAAAAAGGATTAAATGACAGATTACAAATATTTATATCCAGTTCAGTCTTGTGAAAGCGAAGTGAATAATGAACTCATCACGCTTTTACACAAGAAGAAAAAACCTACATTTATTGAAAAAACATTTTTCAAAAAATATATTAACAAAATATATAAAATTGACTTGGATGAAATAGGCTCTTTTGTTTGGCAACAAATAAATGGTAAAAATTCTATTGGAGATATTATTAATGCCACTGAAAATAAATTTGGTGAGAAAGTTAAACCAACAGAAGAAAGAGTTACTTTATTTATTAAACAATTACATAAAAATAAATTCATTCAATTATTCCAGAGGAAGTAAAATGAACAAGTTTAAATTTCTTACAAAAGCAGTAATTTTAAAAGTTGCATTGTTGCTTGCCTTTTCTTCACCATTGAAAGCACAATGCTGTTTTGGTGAAGAAGCATTTCTATGTCTTGGTTATCTAGCCTATTCTGGTATTTACGCTGGATATGGTGTCCAGTTCTATAACGCTGAGGGGTTGAATCATTATATTGAAGTCTATAATGCTAACCGTCCACACCTCACAGAAAAAATGGATGATTTTGGAATGGGACATGGGCTATTAATTGGAGCAAACCTTGCAAGATTTCAGGCAGATGAATTGTTATTTAATTTTGAGGGATATTATCAGCACTCAAATGAAGAACACACCGCCAAGGCAACTGTAGGAGGAATTGAAGCCTCTAGAACTTATGACTTAACATTACAGACATGGGGTTTTGGTATGAATGTTTCTTATTTTATTAGTAGGAACATCGACATTAAATTTATTGATGTTTCAGTCTTACTTACAAGTGTAAAATTTGAAAATATTTATAAGGAAGGAACATCAACCGATATTACGGAAACATTAAAAAATGTTGACCTATCAATTGGTGTAAACTTAAATGCAGGTATAACTTTTTATATCATTCCTCCATATATCAGCATTGAACCGTCTATCGGTTATTCATTATTCAGCATTGGTGAAATGGAATTTAGTGACGGCACAAAATTAGCTAAAGATGAAAATTCTACTCAAGCCATGGATAATTTTATCTCAAGTGGTGGGCTTTATGGTTCTATTCAAATGATTGTTCTTATTCCATTATAAATAATTATTAAAATGTTAAAACAACTTAAAATATTAATTTCTTTTGGAAGTTTAGTCTTATTCAATTACAATAATTTTTCTCAGACATTTGGTTTCGGTTGTCTCGGACTAAGTTCATTTTACGGTGGTTATTCTTATTATTCATACTCTCCTGATGGAGTTAATGAATATATTAAAGATTTATTTGATATTCACATTATAGATTCCAAGACCGAATTTGGCGCTGCTGAAGGATTTGTTGTTGGTGCTAATTTCTTCCGTGCACAATTTCCCTCTTTCTTTTTTTCTGCCAAAGGATATTATCA
>JAFGID010000113.1 GCA_016929735.1 Ignavibacteriales bacterium
CTTTCTCAAATCACAGTTATTAAACACCGAAGACTCAAAACTGCAATCAGTAAACTTTGCTTCAACCAAAAAAGTATTCTGAAAATAAGATTCCCGAATAGTACACTCATGAAACAGATTCTTCTTCATGCTGACATCGGTAAAATTACAATAGGACAGAGCACATGAAGTAAAAACAAGATCAAAAGCGGCCTGACTGCACTTAAACAGCACCAGACCAACAATCTTGCATTCAGTAAAGACAATATCAATCAACCGCGAATTAGTAAAATCCGGATTAATAAAAGTGCACCCGATAAACTCCGAACCCTCAATTCTGCAATTCAGGAATTTCGTATTGGTAAAAGTACAATTCCGAAACAAACAGGCTTCCACACAGCCATCGGTAAATACCTTATCGGAATAATCAACACCCGAGATTTCTTGTTTTACTACATCATACAGGTCTACGTATTCCATATATTCATTGCCTTTTTGCTTATTCTTTGAATCGATAAGATTCTTGCGTATTCTTATGAAACCTTCAAGTGATTCCGATAGATGACTGCCACTTGTCTATTAAAAAAGTCAGCTAATCCATGTGGCAAGATTAACCGCAATACGCATCTAGCAGTTGTTCGATTTATATTACCCTATTTAGCTAGGGTAGTTCATCATATTGTGGCGCTAGTTCAAGCTTATTATCCCACACTGCTTTCTCGTTTAGATATATATGACCATTTGGTGAGGTCTCTATATCAGTATCAAGACTTCCTGCAGGAACTACAAGTAGTTTTCCATCCATCTGCATATTTGGTAATGCAGAACTGCAATTCGGGCAAAATGCTTTTATATGGCCAGAATTATTATGATTATATTGTTTAACTTCATTTCCGCCTTTTAGCCACTTCAATAATGCAGTTGAAGAAAATAGATTTGCTGCATGAGCTGATCCAGTATCTTTTCTACAATATTTACAATGACATAAATAGAAACGATCAAATTCACCATCTACTACATATTCAATATTACCACATAAACATGAACCGTAATATTTCATTACACCCCGTATACAAATACATTTTTATAGAACGCCCGAAGAACTATATAATAGCAGAGACTCAGCGTTGCACTTGCTGCTTGAACCTAGGCGGCAAGGATTCATCGTTGCACTTGTTGCTTGAAATCAAGTGAATTCCCTTTTTCTTTCAACATAATCCAAGTGCATGTCCAATTTGTTGAACAAAAGCTATACATCCTGATAGAGTCGAGGAAGTCTCAATAATATGCCAAAGGGAACCAAGCTTTTTGTGATCACCACTTCCTTTTTCAATCAGAAAATCCTGAAATACTAATTTCAATTTTTCATCCTTACTATTATTAATAATTTCTGATAAATCTTTTAAAGCTTTATTTATATCATACCCAGCATTTGCATTTGCTCCAATAGCGATTGATGTATTATCGGCTTTTGCACCTCTACCAATCGCCATGGGTCTATTTAATATTACATTTCCATTTGAATCTGTTGCATTAATTACAACAGAACCATCACCAACATCTGCATTTACATTTCCAATAACAACAGCATCTTTACCAATTTTTTGATTAATTTTCATCTCAATCCCCTTTTTATTCTTTGTTCTTTGTTCAGCTAAACTCATTGAAATTAATTCAATATGTTTAATTACATCATCAGTTTTCTTTCCAGTAATATCAGCGCTGATTTCTTGATCATTCTGTGTCTTAATTTTAATACTTGCAGCACATATAGGACACCTGATATAAGCATTTTTAGTATTACTTTTTTCAGTCTCAATTACTCCAGATATATTACAATACCGACAAAAAAGTTAACAAGTATTTCCTCTTTCATTTATTCCTCAGGCCGAAGGGTCCACCTAACATTTGCTTAACCTGTAATTCCGGCCTGAGCGAAGCGAAGGATTGACGTGATAATTGTCGAGCGTAGCGACTGCAATTTTCATGACAAAAGGAATTATCAGGTTGAAGCAGTTGTTAGGTGAAACTAGTAGTTATTTCTAATTTCTATGGCTTTTTCTATCCAGTCCTCGATATGATCGCTAATATATGCGTAAACTTCTTTGCTATCGTTACTTGGTGGATCATACGATTTTACTATTGATGACATTGATTCTTTTCCAATTTTATAACCATCAAAAGGATTTGAACCTTTCACTGATTGCTTAGATTCTTCGTTTTTAAGATTATGAATATATATTCCTAAAATACCCTTACCTTCTTTCCAAGATTTCTCAATTTCATAATTTATCCATTTTCTTCCTGCGGTGTTTGCTCCAATAAGGACAATTGTACATGACCTTCCGTCCAATTGATCATCAATCCACTTCTGAATAGCCTTATCTCCTCCCTTTTTAACTGCTTCCCAATCATTATCGGATGCCGATTTATTCCCTTCGATTTTTCCAATGTTTCGAACTTGCGAAGTTCTCCACGCATCTGGAATGTAATGAAAACTGTAAAAAACTCGTCTTGCCATTTTAATTCTCCTTTATATTTAATTCGTCTTTGATAAACGAATTATTTCAATAATACTATCAACAATTTGGTTAATATCTTTTGATGTGCCTAAAATATCTTTGAATGCAAGTAGATTCTTACATTTACTCAGGTCACTGAATAGATCGTCATAGATAAGTTTAGAGGCATAGCCTGTTGTTCCAACTGGAATAATTATTGCGCCTTTTTCTTTTGATAATTCGTATTCTTCAAGAACACCGTCAGCATTAACAATATCTGTTCCATTCTTTTTATTGCCAAAAAGAAATATTGAAATGCCACATTCAGAAATTATCCCTGTTCTATATTTTGTATTAAAAATCTTTTTCTCACCTTCTGTTAATTGAAAAGCAAAAGGTCTTATTCTAAGATAATCATCATAATGACTAAACTTTGCACTATCTATGAATTGAACAGCAGAATTTATAATATAACTTCCAATGCCATAACCAAATCCTGTGATTATCTTATGATCTTCTCTTATTAGCTTTTGTGTAAGTTGTTCAATTAACTGGGTTGCATCATTTTGAGACCAAGTTCCATATTCTTCAGCGCTTCCCGAAATGAATACATTTCGTTTATTAATTCTAAATTCAATAGCGGCCAATGTTTTTGTTATATCCGTATAATTTTCTATCATTACGGCATTAATTGAATATCTTTTTAAATCTTCTATTAGTAAGTTTTGTTTTATTAGTGAATACTCAAAGTCCTCTGGTTTGGCATAATCCTTTTTTTGTACTGTCCTAAACAATGCATAGTGTGTTCTTTTATTCTCACCGAGCAGATTTCTAATTCTACTTAATATGTAATTGAGGTTTGGATCCTCAAAACTAAATCCTAAAAATATAAACGTTTTTGAGATTAAGTCACCCTGTAAAATTGTTGTAAATAACTGACGCTTTTCATTATATGTTTCGTAGTCATCCTTTGTTATAACAGCTTCATCAGATCGTGAAACGTCTCCATGCATTTTATATACTACAGCATCGCGTTTAGGAATATTGATAGCCAAATTACCCTGCGATATTTTGGTATCGATTTTTTTATTATTTCTACGCAAAGAATCTTCAATCAGTGTATCATAATTTGTCGTCCAATATATAGAAATTGGTAAACGCGCTAGTATATTATGTGCATCACTTTCCCGTGCATCTTTAGTAAATTTTTCAATGATCCGTTGGTTTAATTGTCCTCGATTCCGATTTTCATTAACATGGTATTGCGCAATACCAATTAAATCATTTTCCTTATCTATATCAAGATTTAGCTCAAGAGCGATATCTCGTAGCAACTCTTTCCAACTAACAAAACCTGATGACATTGACAACCCAGCACCTGCAAAAACTGCTGCATTATCCTCAAGAATTTCAGTACTAAACTTTTCAATAAAATCATTAATTTTAACCATTTATTTTCTCCTTTCGCCGAAGGCGTCCACCTAACATTTGCTTAACCTTCTATGAGTGTAGTCTGTCAAGCACATTTGAAATCAATTCCATACCTTTTTAAGTCTCTAATTTTCC
>JAFGID010000114.1 GCA_016929735.1 Ignavibacteriales bacterium
AATTATTTTTCCAGATAGTTCACCTTTTGAATCAATTCGTTTATCACCCGAGTAGTAAATAGCATAGCAAACAAATTTTGCAAAATGAGGTTCATCAAATAACTTTAATTCAGACAACAATTTAACATTATTATCATAGTAAGAACAATTTTCACCCGCATATCTTGCCGAATAGACACCAGGTTTATTTTTAATTTGTTCAACTTCCAGACCTGAATCATCTGCAATAA
The DNA here is from genome assembly GCA_016929735.1 of Ignavibacteriales bacterium. GTDB lineage: Bacteria > Bacteroidota > Ignavibacteria > Ignavibacteriales > Melioribacteraceae > JAFGPR01. Next base: position 231 of record JAFGID010000114.1, read on the forward strand.
CAGGACATTTAAAATGTTCAAAAACTATTTTTGCTTTTAATAAGGCATTTTCTTCAAATGTTCTCCCATCTTCAATAATTTCTGGAATTTCTTTAAAATCCAAAAGTGATTCAATAATGAAATTTGTGTCTTTAAAAATAGCAGTAACTTCTCTCACCTTTCCGGGATTGCTTGATGCAAAAATTATTTTTACTTTTTCACTCATCTAAATTCTTCCTAACAATTTTTTAAGTTCATTCTTTCCATTTTGAACTATTCCATCCTCATCAAATATAGTTGATATTCCATTACGGACAACCCACTCCCCCTCTACCATAACTTCCTTTACACTATCTTTACCTGTTGAATATACAATTGTTGAATATAGATTTTCATCATTCAATGGTTTGTCAAATTTATTTAAATCCAAAAGTACCAAATCAGCTTTTTTATTTACCTCAATACTTCCGATCTCTTTTTCTAGATGCAATGCCTTTGCTCCTTCAATTGTTGCAAGTTTGAAGGTTGATAATGAATCCATTGTTGTTGGTCCATAAATTGGTTTTTGAATTAGACTTGCCAAACGCATTTCAGTAAAAACATTCAAATTGTTATTACAAGGGGCACCATCAGCACCTAGAGAAACAGAAATTTTTTTTTCCAAATATCTTGGAATAGGTGCAATCCCTGAACCAAGTTTCAAGTTCGCACTTGGGCAATGTAGAACCCTTGTTTGAAATTTTTGTAATAACTCAATTTCATTCTCAGAAACATGAATACAATGAGCAAGCATTGTTCTATCACTTAAAACTCCAATATGTCCAAAATATTCAATATTGCCCATTCCAAATTGTTCTTTAATAATTTCAACTTCAGAAATATTCTCCGATGCATGCGTATGGAAAAGTGTACCTTGCATTTCTTTCACAATTTCAGAAGTTGCTCGTAATAAATTTTCTGAACATGATAAGACAAATCTTGGGGCAAATGCATATTTTATTTTTCCATTCTTGCAATTATGAAATTCTTTTGCCAAATCAATACTGGTATCAAGTGAAGATTTCAAATCTTCTTTAAATTTAGGATATAGCTCATTTTCATTCATCATACATTTACCTGCATAAGCCCGCATCTTAGAACTTATCAACTCTTCAAAAATAATTCCTTGATGATTGATTGTACCCATATCAAGTATTGTTGTAGTACCATTACTGAATAACTCTGCTATTCCTAATTGAGCTGATGTTCTTATTGATTCTTTATTGTGGGTGTTTTCGAATCTGAAAATTTTCTTTTGGAGCCAATCGAGTAATTCCAAATCATCAGCTAGTCCACGAAATAAGGTCTGACAAAGATGAATATGAGTCTGAATAAATCCAGGTATTAAAATATAATTTTCAAAATTATATACCTGTCCATTGTAGCTGGTAAAATTAAAATTTTCTTTCTTGTCAATTTTAGAAATTTTCCCTTCAATTATTTCAACAGCAAAATTTTCCAAGATTTCATTTTGCATATTTACTGTGATAATTTTCTTTGGGATAATTAAAATTTTTGTTTTCATATTCATCAATACTTCTAACAAATATATTTTTAATTTTTTAATTCATTAATTAAATATTTTGCGGTTATACTTCTTGGATTTTTTACAATTCTTTCCGGAGTTCCTTCAACAACAATTTTTCCACCGTATTCACCACCGCCGGGTCCCAAATCTATTATATAATCTGCAAATTTGATTACTTCCATATTGTGTTCGACAACTATAACAGTGTTACCTTTATCAACTAAATCATTTAAAACCTTCAGGAGTATTTTAACATCTTCAAAATGCAAACCTGTAGTCGGTTCATCAAGCATATATAGAGTTTTCCCGGTGCTAACCTTGCTTAATTCAGTTGCTAATTTTACTCGCTGTGCTTCACCACCAGACAGTGTTGTGGCTTGTTGTCCAAGTTTAATATATCCGAGTCCAACATCATTAAGAGATTGTAATTTTCGTTTTATTCTCGGTTGGTCATTAAAAAAATCGAGTGCAGATTCGACATTCATATTTAATACATCCGAGATAGATTTTGTCTTGAAAAGTATTTCAAGTGTTTCACGATTATATCTGTTTCCGTTACATTCTTCACATATCACATATACATCTGGAAGGAAATTCATTTCAATTTTTTTCATGCCACCACCTTGGCATTCCTCACACCTGCCACTTTTTACATTAAAACTAAATCTACCAGTTTTATAACCTCGCATTTTTGCCTCAGGCAATTGTGCAAACAAATCCCGGATGTAAGAAAAAAGACCAGTATAAGTTGCGGGATTAGAACGAGGTGTTCTTCCGATTGGTTGTTGGTCAATTTCAATGACCTTATCTATCTCCTTTAATCCTTTTATATTATCATATTTTAATGGAAGTATTTTCGAATTATAAAATTTCTGTTTGAGTATGTTTCCAAGAGTATCATTTATTAAAGATGATTTACCCGAGCCACTAACTCCTGTTATACAAATAAATGTTCCTAAAGGTATTTTCAAATGAATATTTTTCAAATTATTACCTTTTGCACCAAATAGTTCTATAAATTTACCATTGCCTTTTCTTCTTTTCTTAGGAATTTCTATGGATTTTTGATTGTTTATATAATTAGCAGTCAATGAATTACTGATTGTTTTCTTTTTAATAATCTTTTTTGTAAAATCTGCTAAACAAATTTGCCCACCATGCTCCCCTGCTCCCGGACCCAAGTCAACAATGTAATCAGAGTTTATAATTGTTTCTTTGTCATGTTCAACAACAATAATCGTATTTCCTAAATCACGCAAATTTTTAAGTGAATTAATAAGTTTTATATTATCACTTTGATGCAATCCGATACTTGGCTCATCTAAAACATAGAGAACCCCCGCAAGTTGAGTTCCTATCTGTGTAGCAAGCCTGATTCTTTGTGCTTCGCCTCCTGCAAGAGTGTTTGCCGCTCTATTTAGTGTAAGATAATCAACTCCAACATTAAGGAGAAAGCTAAGACGTTCTTTGATTTCTTTAATTATCTGTCTTGCAATTAAATTTTCACGGTCAGTGAATTTAATATTTTCGAAAAAAGAGTAGGCATTTTTTATTGATAATGCAGTGATATCACTAATTGACAATTCATTTATTTTAACTGCAAGAGATTCTTTTCGTAATCTTCCACCATTACAAGTTTGGCATATTGAAATGCTCATAAATGATTCAGCCCACTCTCGAACATTATTCGAGGTTGTTTTATCGTAATAATTTTTTACATATTTTACTACACCATTAAATCTATGATAATAAGTTACACTTCTTCCATTTTTAAATGAATATTCAATAGGAATTTTCTCTTTTGATCCGTAGAGGATTATATTTATTTGTTCCTTAGATAATTCTTTTATTTTTGTATTAAAATCAAAATTTAAGTGCTTTGCTACTGCTTCTAATTGGGTATAGATATAAACATTTCGAGGTTTACCGATTGCTGTTATACCTCCCTCATTTATAGTTGCATCCATATCAGAAATTATTAAATCAATATTAATCTCTTTCTTAACACCAAGACCTTCACAATCAGGACAATAACCATAAGGTGAATTAAATGAAAATGAATTTGGTGCTAACTCCTGATAACCAACTTGACAAGTTGAGCAGAATAAATTTCTGCTGTATGCTATGTCTTTTTTCAAATCATTTATAATAATATTTCCATTTCCATAATTCATAGCTACTTCAATTGATTCTGTTATTCGAGAAATAGCTTTATCAGATACCTGTAATCTGTCAATTATTATTTCAATATCGTGGATTTTATATCGGTCAACCTTAAAACCTTTTTCAATTTCTTTTATTTCGCCATCAACCCGAACTCTTATGAATCCATCTTTGAGAATATCTTCAAATAAATCTTTATATTCACCTTTTCTACCTTTAACGACAGGTGCAAGTATTAAAATTCGTTTACCATTAAATTTTGAAATTAGAATATCTATTATCTGTTCTACCGATTGCTTTTCAACAGGTTGCCCACATGAATGACAAAAGACTTTTCCTAT
>JAFGID010000115.1 GCA_016929735.1 Ignavibacteriales bacterium
CTATTTTTTCTAAAATATTTTTGGGGGAATCTTTGAACATTTTTTAGCCGTGTCTGTAATACAGTAAATACTTTTTTAATATTTTTCTTAATATACTTCTTCCCAAAGTCATTTTTGATCTTCAATTTTATTCTCAACAATATATCCATTTTTTCTCTCGAATAAATAACAAGGGGTCTTTTATAGTCCTCTGAAATACCCAAAATTTTCATAAATTTGAAATTAAGCACGTCCCTAATGAAAAAAGCTTCGTTTTCCCAATTTTCGCTTTCTGAATAGTATCTATCTTGAGTTGCAAATTCCATTATTAAGATTTCTGGTTTAATCTTTTTTAAATTAGACAGAAAAAATTCCCTATTTTCTATATGATGATAGGTCGATAAGATGGTTACTAATATTTTCTTGCTAACAATATTATTATCAAATTTACATATTTTCTTGTAGATATCATCTTTTCCACATACCAAATTACAAAACAAAATTCTTCCAGAGTTTAAAATGAATCTTACCCCTTCTGCAAACCTTATATAATTTTCAAATGCTTCTATCCCAAAAATTTTTTCTACTCTAGGTAATTCTGCTACTTTGAAACAAAAAGTGCCAATATTAGAACCAATATCTACATAGGTCAATTTACTAAATTTTTCTGAATAATATTTACAAATAAATTCAACAAGTTTTTCTCTTCTATCATCTACAGGTCTTTGTCCTTCAATATTTAGCCCTTTATATTTTATAGATTGATAAACTCTATCATCAGATTGTTGCAAAATATCTTTATTAAAAGGACAATCATCTCCAAAATTACATTTTTGGGAATATTCCAATAATTTTTCTTCCATGTAGTCATCAAATACTAATTTTAATCTTTTTAAGCAGGTATAACCATTAATTTGGTTTTTATTGTCAACTGGCATTTTCCCAACGTTTCCATATTTATTAATACCTACGTAATCCAATGAATTTTCAAATGAAGTGTCCTGCTTAAAATATCTTGCTTCTCCATAGTCTATTATTACGGGGATTTTATCTCTAAAGCGAATATTCTTCTCATGTATATCTGTATGAATAATATTATTTTCAAATAAATTTTTTACAAAATTATAAATTTTAATATAAGTTTGGATAATTTCGTCTATACTCATATATTTAACAGTTTTTTCAAATGGCTCAAGCCATTCAGTTGCAAGAAAACCAAAATTTTCTGATTCATCATAAAATATAATTCGAGGAACATTTTCAATATTATACTTTCCTATCTCTTTTATAAAAAAGTATTCGTTTCTTATTGAAGGTATTTTTAAAAATTTTTTTTCTTTCTCAAGTTTACTCTCGATAAATATCTTTAAACACATGACTTTTAAAAAATAATTTTTATTTTTTGTTATAATCTTGAATAAATTTGACCCCCCTCCAGGAAACCACTCTCTCTCTATTTGCTGTATTTTAAAATTTTCTTTTATATATTTGCTTAGAACTTCATTTAAAATTGAGGTATTTTTATCTAAAATATTAATATATTTCATTTTATTTTCAATTATATCGTTCGAAAATTGCATATTTATATGAGAATCTCCTTAAGAAAATTAATTTGCATTTTCTTTTCTTTAGATAACGTTTTTATATCAAGTTTAACTGGTTGATCTATAATTTTTGCTGCTCCAATCCTTTGAAACATAAGTATTCTTGGACTATTTTTACCAAAAAACATAGCTTCATTGCCATATGCTAAGGTTGCAAGACAAGCGTGGACACGGTCTGAATATGTTATTTTTGTGTTAGCATAAAGGTTGAGATAATCACTTGGTAAATCAGAAATCAAAGTATTTGGAGAATCAAAATATTCTTTTTTAAAATTAGGTGGCCAACAACTATGGTGAGTTCTAAAAATTAATTTTACATCAGCTCTAACACGGGGTTCTGGTAATTTGTCAAAATTAAAAATAGCAAAAGTAGACAAATTTAATTTTGGTGGCTTATAAAAATCAGAAATAAACATTGCGCTATCAACTCCATTAAAAGAATGAATTGCAAGATCTGCATATTTTTTATATGTATATTCATCACGTGAAATAAATCCATATATTGGAATTTTTTTCATCCATTTGCGAACCGCTTTTACTTCTTTATCGTCATATTTTTCTGCACCTCCACCTGCAATTATAATTTTGGCATTATTTTTTATAAATTGCTTTAGAATAATCTCTTGGGTTTTAAAATTATCTTCGCACATTGTCATCCCACCTATCACTATATAATCACATTTAAACACTTCACCTATAGGCAAAGTGTTTCTTGATTTACCACTAATAGTGAAGAGGTAGCTTGACATTCCACCAAAATGAAATACTTTCCCTTTGCCACTAATTGCTGATTTAAGAGAGTGAATTGCGCCTAGATTTACAAAGGAATTACCAATATTTGTTGGCCAACAACTACCGTAATAACAAATACGTAATTTAATCATTATTTTCCTCCTTATAAAATGTCCATTCATTATTAAGGTAACATATAGGTGTATATTCAGCCATTTTCTCACTCGTTCTATTAGGCAATATTTGAATATATTTGTTTAATATAGCACCATTCCAATAATCAAAAGTTATATTATGGGTTTTATCATAAACAGCAACTGTTATAAAATATTTATTCAATAAAAGTGGAAGATTATCAATCCAACATTCGATTATACCCTCGCCTTGTATTGATTTTATTTTGGTTTTATCAATATGGGTTCCAAAAACAGATATACATAAATCTTCTTGGTTAAGGATAGCTATCTGGAAAATTGGGTTAAAAACAGTGTTATTAGTTTTATATTTTATCCTTATTCCCAATGCATCTCCAGGAGAAAATTCCTTCCGTTCTTTATTATCTTTACCTAAATATTTTACATATATTATTTCTACTTCCTTTGTACAGTAAGGTACCCCAGGTATAGCACCTACAACACTCTTTTGTTCATCTAACAATTGATTAATTGCAGATTGATAATCCCGAATGACCTTGTGAATTTCACCATAACTTTTGATTTTTCCGTAATTAAGAAATAATCCATTATCACAAAACTTTTCCACTGTTAATAGACTATGCGACACAAGCACTATTGCTACATTATCTCTTTTTTTTATTTCATTTATTTTACGATAACATCTTGTCTGAAAGACACTATCCCCCACCGCTAACACTTCATCCACCAGCAAAATATCTGGCTCACAATGCACTGCTACCGCAAATCCCAGACGCACAAACATTCCACTCGAATAATGCTTCACCGGAACATCCAAAAAATCCCCAATATCAGCAAATTCCACAATAGCGTCAAATTTTCTATCCGTTTCTTCTTTGGTCATTCCCAGAATTGCCGCATTGATATAAATATTTTCCCGGCCGGTAAGTAAAGGATGAAATCCTGCACCTACTTCAATGAGCGCACCTACTTTGCCTTTTATGGCGATTTTACCTATATCAGGCCAAAAAATACCATTTAAAAGTTTAAGTAAGGTAGTTTTGCCAGAGCCATTTGGGCCAATAATACCCAATGTCTCTCCCTTTTTTACTTCAAAGGAGATGTCATCAAGTGCCCAGAATTCGTTTTTTCTCAATTTATCCGAATGAGAACTTAGGCCAAAGGTATTTCGGGCAATATCCTTAACACCGTATAACATCGACCTTTTAAGAGACTTACAATATTTTTTTGAAACGTTCTCAACTTTTATAGCAAAATCTTTATCCATTTTAAATCCTCTCTGCTACTCTGGTTTCGGTAAGATGAAAAACTACTAAACAAATTATAAAGATAAAAATTGAAATAATGCTGGAAATTAAAAAACCTTTCCATTCGGTAATTGCCCCGGTTAATACAAGATCTCTTGGAACAGAAGTCAAATAATATAACGGATTATAATTAGTGATTCGTGCAAGTATCCCTATTGACGGTTTAGCATATAAAATAGGCGTTAAAAACATTAAGAAGGTCATTAAAATTGAGAGTATATTTCCGATATCTCTCACAATTCCATTTAAGAGTGAGAAAATAAAACCAAGGCCAAGAGTTAATAACATGATGGGAATCATAAATAGTGGAATCAGCAGTATAGCTGCGCTTGGGGCAATCTTATAATAAATAAATAATATAATTACCAGGGTGAGTTGAATCAGGAAGGAAACGATTGACTGACCGGCAGAGGCAATGACTAAAGATTTTTTAGAAAAGTTTATTTTTGCAATCATTGAACCAGCTTTTACCAGCGAATTTGAACTGGTAATCAGGCCTGTGGAAAATAATTGCCAAAATGCCATCCCAAGTATGGCATAAATGGGATATGGAACATTGATATCCCCGATGGAAAATATTCCGGAACGATTTAATAATATAAATGTGCCCACACTGACGAGGGGTATAATAAATACCCATAATACTCCGATAAATGATTGTTTATACAGAGCAAAAAAATCCCTTTTGAACAATTGGTAGGTTAGCCATCTATTTTTCTTAAATTCATTATAAATTTCAGAAAATATGGATAAATATCCTTTTTTTAAGGAATTGTCCGGTTCATAGGTGGTAATGATTTCAGACATAAATTTACTCTCCGTTTTTATGATTTCTTATTTTCTCCCTACTCCTTCATAGATAAAGCTTAAGGATTTTAGAGTGGCAGGTTCGTAGAGGTTTCTTAAGTCAACGAAGGTGGGATTTTTTAAAAGTTTTTTTATTTTATTTAAATCCAAATTACGGAATTGATTCCATTCGGTAGCTATTACCAGGGCATCGCACCCTTGGGCGGTTTCGTATTCATCCTGGCAATAAATGATATCGGGAAGGATTTTTTTAGTATTATCCATTGCCAGAGGATCAAAGCATTTAATCTTAGCCCCTTCTCCAAGCAATATTTTTATAATATCAATAGAAGAAGATTCTCTTATATCATCCGTATTCATTTTGAAGGCAAGTCCTAAAATACCAATTTGCTTTCCTCTTAACTTACCTACCAGCCGTTTTATTTTTTCTACCATCAATTCTCTCTGTCTTATGTTTGCTGAAACGACTGCGTTTAAGCTTTGAAACTCATAGCCGAAACTTTCAGCAATACTGCAAAGCGCTCTGGTATCCTTGGGAAAACAGGAACCGCCATAACCTGGACCGGGATGTAGGAATTTTGGACTGATACGGCCATCCAAACCCATGGCTCTGGCAACTTGATGAACATCTGCCCCTATTTTATCACAGAGATTAGCAATTTCATTGATAAAGGTAATCTTGGTTGCCAGAAAGGCATTGCAAGCATATTTGATTAACTCAGCAGTTTCCGGATTGGTAATCATAAAAGGTGTATCGATTAAGTAGAGGGGACGATAGATTTCCTGCATTATCTTTAAGGCTTTGATGCTGGTAGTACCGATGACTATTTTATCGGGATGGGTGAAGTCATAAACTGCTGAGCCCTCGCGGAGGAATTCGGGGTTGGAGACAACGTCGAAAGGATGTTGCAAGGGAGAGGGAGAAAAAGAATTAATTATTTCTTTGATTTTTCCAGCGGTGCCAACAGGAACAGTGCTTTTGTTAACTATTACTTTATAACCATTAAGGTGTTGGGCAATTTGTTGTGCTACTTTTTCAATTTGAGTGAGATCAGCCGAGTTATCGTCATTGGGAGGTGTTCCTACAGCAATAAATATTGCTTTTGATTCCTTGATTCCTTTTTCAATATCCGTTGTAAAAGAAAGTCTGCCTGCGTTGACGTTCTTTTGAATTAAATCTTCCAAATTTGGTTCATAGATGGGAACTCTACCGGAATTGAGGCATTCGATTTTTTCACTATCTTTATCTACACAAATGACTTCCAATCCAAAATCAGAAAGACAAGTGCCGGTAACGAGGCCTACATAGCCGGTACCGATGATACAGATTTCCATATTTTTTTCTCCTCTTCACATTCTATTTATGCTCTTTTTTTCTTAACTTATATCTTGTACCTTTTACAGTTGTATTTTGCCTGCAATTGTTCTCCATACCTGTGGTTATGTGCTATATGCTAATTTTTATTTTCTTTACTAAATGCTAATTGACTATTATTTTGTCTTCGGATGATAATTTTCAGGCCGTAAAAATAAAGTTTAAATTACAAGATATATGTTCAACATATGAACTTAAGTAAATTGTATTATAAAAAGGATTTGATTTCAAAATTTATTTTAAATTATTATACCACATACTTTTTTCTAAACATAAAAAAAGACAGGCAAGAC
>JAFGID010000007.1 GCA_016929735.1 Ignavibacteriales bacterium
CCAGTACACGCTCCGCCCGAAGTTGGATTTGAAGAAGTAACATAAGGATAAGTTCCAAAATCAACATCAAGTAGTGTTCCTTGTGCTCCTTCAAGTAATATTTTCTTTCTCTGTTCGAGTGCATTGTACAGATAACTAAAAACATCAACAACATATTCTTTTAAAAATTCTGCATAAAATTTATATTCTTTTAGAATCGAATCGTAGTCTAACTCTTCGCTTTTATAAATTTGTTCTAACATAGGATTTTTTTCATCGAGATTACATTTCAATTTTTTCTCGAAAACGCTTGAGTTTAATAAATCTGAAATTCTTATTCCATTTCTTGCATATTTGTCAACATAGCAAGGACCTATACCTCGCCCTGTGGTTCCGATATGCGCTGTTTTCTCTTTTAAAGCATCAAGTAATTTGTGATAAGGCATAATCAGATGTGCATTTGGACTAATTAGAAGTCTTCCATTAATTGAAATATTATTAGATTTCAAAATTTGAATTTCTTCTAACAATGCTGCCGGATCAATAACTACCCCATTACCAATGACAGCAATAATATCCTTCCTCAATATCCCGGATGGAATAAGATGAAGTATAAATTTTTTATCATCAAATTCGATCGTATGTCCTGCATTAGCTCCACCTTGCGAGCGGACAACTATATCATACCGAGAGCTTAAAATGTCAACTATTTTACCTTTTCCTTCGTCACCCCATTGAGCTCCTAAAAGAATTGAAACGCTCATCATTTCTCCAAATTATATATTTAAATAAAAAAACTCCGAATTAAAAAATTCGGAGTTTCACTCTTCTGCGAGAGTGAATCATTTTTTCTTAAAACTTTCTACCGCTTCATCAACGGAATTGTAATTCTCAAAGATGGTAATAAGTTTTGTAATAACCAATAAGCTATTAATCTTTTCGGTAGCATTGCAAATAATCATAGCGCCACCACCATTTTTAATAGTAGTATAACCACTAATAAGCATGCCGAGCCCAGTGCTATTCATAAACTTAACTTCGCCAAGGTCAACAACAATATTTTTCTTTCCTGTTTCAAGAAGTTTTTTCACTTCAGAATGAAACTCTTTTGTTTCATCTGAACCCATGATGTTACCTTTAAGTTCAACTACGACAGCGTCGTATTTTTCATGGACTTTTACTTTCATTAATCCACCTTCCTTTTATTTAACTAAATTACGAATTAACTTATTAAATTGTTAAAAAAATAATTATATTTAATTCCAATTTATACAAATATATGTAAAAAATAAAGAATTATTTTTCAAATTATGTTAAAAATTGTATTGATTTTATTATAAAAACGCAATTATTTTAATTGAAACATAAAATAACCATAATCGTCTAAAATATCAAAATGAATAACGAAATTGTGATTGCCCATGAAAATCTTGATGAAGACTACGAAACGATACAAGATTTTATAAAGGGAAACGAAAATGCTTTTACAAAATTAGTTTACAGACATAGAGAAAAAGTGAAAAATCTTATTTACCTAACACTTTCTGATGCAGAATATATTGACGATATATCACAAGATGTTTTTATTAATGTCTATCATAAAGTTAAGGAATTTCGATTTGAATCAAAATTCACGACTTGGCTATATCGGATTACAATTAATAAGTGTAGAGATTACTTAAGAAAAAAGAAAGTTCGAAGCATTTTTTCTTCTATTGGAGAGAATGAAGAACAAATAAAAGGCAAATCGCAAATTGAAGATTTTGATAAAATGAAAATATTACGACAAGCAATAGAAAAATTACCTGATAAATTAAAGACTCCTCTTTTGCTGAGAGATATTGAAGGATATAGTTACAATGAAATATGTGAACAACTCCATTTGGAAATCGGTACAATAAAATCCAGAATTTTCCGTGCACGAGAATTTTTAAGAGCAATATTAGAACCCTATCAAAAGGATTTAATTTGATGAAAATGGAAAGTATAAATAGCAAATCGAAAAATCTTCTTTTCCTTCGTAGGAATGGTTCAATTATAGGATTGATTATTCTGACAATTGGATTGATGTTCGTCTTCAAATATTTTCAGAAAGATATTAATAACCTGATTGACGAAGGAATAAATCTTTATACACAGAATTTGAAACCACTTTTTATAAAGGAAGAAATTACAAATGAAGATATAATTAATTTTGCGTTTTACGAGACTTTGCCAATAGACAAACAAAATTCAAAATATATAATTTTAGGAAATGATAGCGCGGGCAATGATAATTTCGTAATAAAGACAAAGGAAACTGTAGCTACAACAAATTATGAAAAATTTATTAATATTAATGAACTTGATGAAAAGAGAGTCCAAATTTTAGATTCAATCCTTAATACATATAAGGAAGATATATATACATCAATTTTGTTTAACGAAAATAATACCTACGCAGTTAGTCATAGTCTGCCTCATTTACGCGATTTACTAAGATACGACTTAGTTTTATTGACGGAAAAAGCTTCTGAGCTTGGAAATATTGATAAACGTAATTTTATTTGGACAAGTAAAGAACCCGAGGTAACAACTTTCAGACATAAAATTCGCACTGCATCCAGAGAAGATTTTATATTTTTCAATCCTGAAACTGTTTTTGCTTCAAGCTGTCAATTTGATAAATCAAAATTCACTATTCCAGAAATTAAAAAATATCAGGTAGAAAAAGTAACACCTGAATTTGAATTCAAGGTAATGTGTAAAGATAAGGAATTGGGCATTAAAAAACCTTTTGAAAAAACCGACGAAATCCAAATTCTCAGTGTATATAAAGACAATGAACTAAAGATTGTTGTTCCTGAAAGGAAAACAAACATTATTGATTATATAGAAGAAAAGGAATTGTTAAAGGAAATTGAAAATTTGAAAAAAGAGTTGTCAAATATTTCAATTTCAATCTGGTCAGATTCAGGGAATGTGAATTTAAATATTAAGGTTCTTGAATTTAAAGATAGGGCACAACGATATAAAAATGAAAATGAGGCAGAACAGATGAAAAATTTGAAGAACATAATAAATATTTTGCCCAAAGATTTTAATATTCAAATTGACATAGACACATTATCGTTTGATTACAATAAACCATAGCAATTAAATTATTTAAATATGACTTTACCTTTTTCTAATTTAAATAGAAAACAAAAATTATTTATAGCAACAACTTTTGCCGTTTTCCTATTTGTTTATAAACTCATTTTCCCTACACTGACATCTCTGGGTTCTTCGATTATTAATGACATAATAATTATCGTTTCAATTTATTTCTGGTATCTTTTTGTTATTGACCTAAAAAGTACAACAATTATCTCTCCATTACCGATAGTATTAAATACTGGCATTGTTGCTTCAATAATTTTTTTCATTCTTTCAGTTTCTTCTGCAGCATTTGAAAGATTTACCGCTTTGGGAATTGAGAATGATTTTTTGCTCATTATTCTTGCAATCTTAATAGCCTATCTTTTTACTGCTTTTCATATTAATATATTTGTTTCTTTAAGAGCGCTTTTTTTCTTAAAGCAGAAAAAAGACTATAGTAAATTTTTTATAATAACATTGATATTTTTTTCATTGACATTCTTTAGTCATACAGTCTATTGGTGGCATAATGATTTGGCATATATTAAATCTGCTTTTAATGTTGTTGCTTCAATTTTAATACTATTCAATTCCACAAGGGTGGCATGGATAGCTTTCTTAAATAAGAAACAAAAAATTTATTTACTGATAGTATCTGCCATAATAAGCATAATATGCATATTTATTGCTGGTAAACTTGAACATGGTAATATTATAAATGAATTAATTCACAACTTCTCTCCGGGATTGACTACTTTATTTAATTTGATAATAGTTTACTGTGCTACTTATTACATAATAATCTTCTTTACAGCACTTTTTCATTTACCCACTGCGGATGCATTTGACAGACGAAACGATGAACTTACATCATTAATGGATTTAACAAAATTAATTAATCAGGTATTTGACTTCAATGAACTAGCAAATACCATTACTGCCAGCACTGCTCGTGTATGCAATTCCGATTATGCATGGATGGTAACAAAGAAAAATGAACGAATCACTATCAGTTCAGTTTTTAATGTTGGATATCTTGAAGCCGAGACGATAACAAAAATATTTATAGAAGAAAACACAAGCTTATTTGATGAAGTAATTATAAGCAATTACGAAAAAATAAAGAATAAACTTGATGAAAATTTTCGAATGAGCAATTTTAGTTACTTTGCTATTGCTCCATTGAAAGTTTATGACGAAATTAATGGATATTTAGTGGCTGCAAGGAAAAATAACTATACATTTGATGAAGATGATAAAAAGGCAATACGCTCTTTTGCAAACTACGCATCAATTGCACTCGAAAATGCCCAGCTACTCGAGCAATCAATAGAAAAGGAAAGATTAGAAAAGGAACTTGAAGTTGCCCG
>JAFGID010000116.1 GCA_016929735.1 Ignavibacteriales bacterium
AAAGGCATGTTGATATTTCCCCTCTTTTTCATATAAATCACTTTTCTCGAGCAAATCATAAATTGGTAATCCAATCCCATTATAATACTCTTCTATAATCTTAGCTATATCCTTATCTTTATAATAATCATCCAGATCAACATTATATATTGCAGGTCCTTCCTGAAAAAATCTGTCTTGATAATGCCAAGGCATTAGTTCTTCTTTTTGAATATTAAATTTTTTTGTTAAATACTGGTCTATTTCATCTTTCAATTTTATATATTCATTCTTTGTCAATTCATCTAATTCAGTAAATAGCTTATCAATTTCTTCAGAATTCTGTTCGCTTAGAGATAAGCTCATTTCATGATAATTTTTATAACCAAGTTTTTTAGCAGCATCGTTCCGCATTTTTACTAATTTCTTTACATCCCTCTCAACCAAAGTACCGACTTCCTTGCTCGCATTCCACGCTGTTTCAACTTCTTTAGAATCGGTGGAGGTTTGTAAGATTTCCTCAATTTCATTATCGGTTACTTTTTTATTATTTATTTCTGCTCTGAATGTATTGAATTTTTCCTCGATTTCATTGGAGAGTTTTATTATTTCTTCTAATAATTTTTCATCTAATTGGTAAGAAGCGTATTCATTATAAATAATAATAAGTTGCCTTTTGAGTAGTTCGTCTCTTATTTCATTTGAATTTTTGAATTCAACTAACTTAGCAAAATCATCTTTGTTAGAATAAATTTTGGATAATTCTATTTGCAAGTTTGCAGCTTTCTGATAATCCTCAGACTTCCCGCTTATTGAAGCATTATAACTTGCAAGATTAAGCTCCTTTGATAATGGGATGACTTTTTGTTCATAAGTTTTTGTAAACTCTTCGAATTTCTTTTCCATTTCATTTTTCTCCCCGCTGTTGCAACCAAAGAATATCAATAAACTTAAAGTTACAGCAACCGATTTAATAAAATTGAAGTTCATTTTTCACCTGTATTATTTTTAATTGATCAAATCTTCGTCTCTGATAATAAGCAGAATTGCTGTATGAGGAATGATAAAATAAGTTTCCTTGTTCATCTCAATTTCTATACCATCTTTCCTCATAAACAAGACAAAATCAGCTTCTTTCGCTTGCAAAGGAATATATTTGATTGGTTTTTTTTCTTTCCAAGGTTCATCATCCTCCGAGGTTAAGCCCAATGGATATCCAGGTCCAACTTTTACAACATAACCTCCTTGCACAATTTCCTTTTCTTTAACACCGGGTGGAAGGTACAATCCACTTTGAGTTTTTTCAGAATCTTTTTCCGGTTTTACTAAGACTTTATCACCTACAATGATAACTTTATTTGTATCAATCATTTCTATTATTTATTGTGATTCAATATTTTTTTCAATTCTATACGAATTGGTGATTTCAACAGAATTTCTTAACATTGCAGATACACTACAATATTTAGTTTCAGACAATTCGATTGCTCTTTCAACGTCTTTATCAGAAATTTTATCTCCATAAAATACATATTCTATATGAATTTTTGTATAAACTTGAGGGTGTTCCTCGGAGGTATCTGCAGTTAAATTAATTTCAAATCCATCAAGCTTAACACGTTTTTTTTGAAGAATTGAGATGACATCGCTACCCGTACAACCCCCAAGAGATATGAGTAACAGTTCCTTGGGCCTTATTGCGGCATCACTTCCTCCAAACGATTCAGGTCCATCCATCATAACCCATCTATTTGAATTTGCTTTCCCAGCAAGAGTAATTCCTTGCAATTGTTTGACTACTACTTTTTGGGTTGCCATATTTTCCCTCTTTATATAATTTTAAAATGTTATGTTTTTAAGATAAAACATATTTCCAAAAGATTTAAATGTTTTATTTTTGCATAGCAAAAATAAATAATTATTAAATCAAAAATTTATTTTAATGAAGCATATTTGAGGTTTGTATGACAGTTTTATTTTCTAAGAGATGTGAATTAGGTTTACAAGCAACACTATTTTTATCAACACAGGAAGGCAAGAAAGCATTTAATGCAGAACAAATATCAAGTGAATTGAAAGTGCCAAAAGAATTTGTATCTAAAGTATTACAAAAATTATGCAAGAGTGGAATAATTAAATCAAAAAAAGGGAAAGATGGCGGATTTTTACTGGGTAAGCAGCCATCAAAAATTAAATTAATAGATATAGTAAAAGCAATTGACGGAGTGGAAATATTCAGTACATGCCTGCTCGGTTTCCCGGGCTGTTCGCCAAATAAACCTTGTCCTGTTCATAACAAATGGGCAAAAGTAAGAGAAGGAATTATTAAATTGTTAAGCACCGAAACACTTGCTGATATGAAAAGCGCCACCGAAAGAAAAATTAAAACTTTGAAATAAAAAAATGAGGTGTTAATCATGAAATTATTTAAGTATGCAATAATATTTGTTTTTATATTTTATAACCTTGAGGCACAATTTACAATTGTGAAAAATTTTGGTGTTAAAGCCGGTTATATTTCTTCAACGTTAGAATGGGAAGGAGAAAATCTTGACCTGAAAAATCGGAAAGGCTTTATGCTTGGAATTTATGGTGAATTTTTTGATTTTCATGGATTGTCACTTTTGGTTCAGATGGAATATGGACAAAAAGGAATGCAGACAGATGTGACTTTTGTAGACTATCCTAAACCGGGTGATAACACTACTCTTCTTTCTGATGCACGACTCGATTATTTCTCGATACCAATAATGGTGAAATACACAGCACCTATTGATTTTGACATAGTCCCCTACGTCTTTGGAGGTTTAAACATCAATTTTTTAATCGGTCAAATTTCAACACTTGACTGGTTTGGGACAAGCTACGATAGTTTGAGTAGCCCAGCAACGGGATTAGTCGGTGGCTTTGGTTTAACATTTGGCCCGAAAGATAAAGTCAGTCTTTTAGCTGAGTTCAGATTTAATTTTGATTTAACCGATTCCGATAAAAGCGATTTAAGAAAAGTGAAAAATAAATCTTTTGAAATAGTAGTCGGTTTTGCTTTCAATTCTATTTTTGGAATGTAAATAATTTAAGCAACATTCGTCTGAATTTTCTTTCGTTATTATTTTTAAAAGATGAGGTATATGAAAAATATTAAAACTATATTAATTTTTCTTTTTGTTTTTTACTGTAATTTTTTATTAGCTCAATCAGATACTTCTTTAACATTATCCGAAGTTATGTTCAAACCTGCCAGTGGTTCTACTAATAGTGAATTTGTTGAAATTTACAATACATCCCTTACAGATTCATTTAATTTAATTGGTTACAAAATTAAATATTACACTTCAACACCTGAAATAATAATTGCTGTAACAGGCGATTCAATAATTAAACCAGGGCAACTGGCTGTTGTTTTCGAAAATGATTATGACTTACTAAATGGAATTTATAAAGATATAATTCCTGCCGGAGCATTGGTGTTGAAA
>JAFGID010000117.1 GCA_016929735.1 Ignavibacteriales bacterium
AGGGCTTGTTTGTAATTATTTTCGCTTATTATGACCATTTATGGAAACAATGTGAGCATATAAATAATTGCAGCAGGAACAACAAAAAATCCAACTCCGCTGAAGAAAGTTAAGTTCTCTTTTAATTTCAACAATGCAGCAAAAAGCAAGAACACCGCAACTGAACCAATACCAAATCCAAGCAAAATAAATGGATGATACCATTTTGCCGCTGTTAATAAAACTACCAGATAAATAAAAATAAAAGCAACTGATCCGCCGACATAAATTTTCAGTAGCATCTTGAAATTTTCATTTTCTCCGGTATATCTCGAAATATGCAAGAAATGAACTACCGTAAATACACACAACAAACTAAAAGTAATTATTAAGTTAATACTCATTTTAACCTCAAGTTATTATTTAATTTCTTTGTATCTTTTGCGTTTCTTTCTCAGAGTTCTTTGCGTGAAAAAGAATTTCAAGCTTTCATATATTCATTTCTCTTAGGAAACATCCCGAACAAACCACCCGTGTGAATAAATAAAATATCCGATTTCTTTTTTCCTTTTAAAAATAATTCGTTGTAAGCATAGAAAGATTTCCCTGTATAAACCGGATCGAAAATAATTCCCGTCTGTGCTGCAAAGTCTTTAATTACTTTTAGTTTCTCCGGTTGAATTTTTTTGTATCCTTCGAGTGAATATCCCTCGATTACCTCAAGGTTTTTCGGCTCAATTTTACAATTCAATTTATATTTCTTAATACATTCATCCGCAAGATTTAAAATTTTTTCTCTGAAATGCTTTTCATTGCAAAATACATTGACAGCGAATATTTTATATTTCAGTCCAAACAAAGCACAACCAACGAGCAATCCTGCAGATGTTCCGCCACTACCACAAGAACTTAATATACCCTTGAACATTCTTGGATCAACTTGCTCCGTCAATTCGGTAACAAAATTAATATAACCCCAAATTCCAAGCGGAGAAGAACCTCCTTCTGTAATCACGGTTACTCGGTGTCCTTTCTTTTCCATTTTTTCCTTTTCTATTTCCATTCGTTCTTTTACTGATTGGTATTCCTTCCAATTCATAAAAACTATTTCTGCGTTAACCATTTTATCAAGAAACATATTACCGTCATAATTTTTTCGTTCAGGTCCCCACAAAAATAATTTAGATTTTATTCCCAACGAAGCAGCTGCGATTGCTGTTGCTCTTGCGTGATTTGATTGTTCGCCACCACGGGTAAAAACATAGTCGGATTTATTTTTCAATGCTTCATATAGTATAAATTCAAGTTTGCGTATCTTATTACCCGACAATTCCATTCCTGTGTAATCATCCCGTTTTATAAAAAACTGAGAATCATTAAAATAAATTTTTTGTATTGGTGTTGGCAAGTTTGCTAATAAAAGACTCTTTGGTGTAATCATTTTCAAAGCTCCATGAATTTATTTTTTATCAATTATTTTCTTATAATATTTTCTTGCTCTTTCAAGGTCTTCAGGAGTATCAACTGATAAGGACTCATAATCGGTAATAACAATTTTAATTTTCATTCCGTGTTCAAGCATACGCAGTTGTTCTAATTTTTCTGCTTTTTCTAAATCTGTTGATTCAAGTGAAGTAAATTTGAATAGTGCATTTCTGCGAAAGACATATAATCCAACGTGTTTGTAAATGTCGGTTGTTTTAATTTTTTCCAGATTTGTTCTTGCTCCACGAACAAAAGGAATTGTCGAACGGCTGAAATAAAGAGCAAAATTATGATAATCAAAAACTATTTTTGGCATAGAAGGATTTTTCAAATCATCAACATTATTTATTTTAAATGCTAATGTTGATACATCAACTTTTTTGTCGAATAAAAGTGGCTCTATTGCTTCGTCAATCATTTTTGCATTAATGAAAGGCTCATCTCCCTGAATATTTACAATTATCTGAGCGTCGGGATAATCCTTTGTTACATAAGCAATTCTATCAGAACCAGTTTGAATATCATTTGGTGTCATTAAAACTTCAGCTTTAAAATCACGCGCAACATCTAAAATTCTTTTATCATCTACAGCAATAACTAGTTTGCTAATAAGTTTCGACTTTTTTGCACTCTCATAGGTGTGTTGTATCATCGGCTTATCACCAATCATCGCGAGTGGCTTACCGAGTAGTCTTGACGAAGCAAATCTTGCTGGTATTACTCCGAGTATCATAATCAAAAAGTGGTTTATTCAACATTAATTATTTTCGGTACTCTGAAAAACTGAGCATCTTTATCAGGTGCATTTTTCAACGCTTCCTCTGTTGAAACAGATTGCTTTATTTCATCTTCCCTAAAAACATTATTTAATTCTATTGGATGAGAAAGTGGTTCAATATTTTCTGTATCAAGTTCATTTAACTTTGCCATATATTCAAGGATCTGATTCATTTCCTTGCATAATTTTTCCTTCTCGTCTTCTTCAAATTTCAATCTTGCCAACTTCGCAATGTATTCGACATCTTTAATCGTAACGGACATAATTTTACCAAAAATTATTTTTTTATATCTGCAATATACAAATCAATTTTCTTTATTCGATTTTTAATTGACGGGTGAGAATAGAAAAACCATTCAACCATTGGATGTGGTTCCCTATCACAGAGATTTTGTTCTGTCAGTTTTTCAAGTGTCTGAATAAAATGTTCAGGTTTACTGGTTGCCTGTACGGCATATCTGTCAGCCTGATATTCAAATTTTCGTGATATTGCATTTGATATTGGTGTTTGAATTAATCCGATGATCATACCACACAAAACCAGCATAGATAAAGCAGCTATTTGTGATACGTTTGAAAAATTAAGCCAAGTTACAGAATGAGAATAAAGCAATGAAATTAGATATAAAACGACAAAACTTGAAAATGTCCCAATTAAAATATTTTTAAGAATGTGTTTGTGTTTATAGTGACCGAATTCATGAGCGAGAACAGTTTCAATTTCGTCTTTTGTATATTTTTCTAAAAGTGTATCTGCTAACAATATTTTTTTTGTCTTACCCAAACCTGTAAAAGCAGCATTTGCTTTCTTGGTGTTCTTACTCATATTGAACCTATAAACATTTGCCACCTTCAAACCAACTTCTGATGAAAGTTTAATAATTCGCTCTTTCAGATTTTCATCTTCAAGAGGTGTAATTTTATAAAACAAAGGAAGAATGAAAACAGGAAGAATTTTAGCAAGTATAATCGAGACAAAAAACAGAACCAATGCGAAATAAAACCACCATAATTCAGGAGAATTTAAAATTACAAAGTAAAAGAAGAATAATAGCGGAATACCAATTACGGCAGAGACAAAAATTCCTTTCAAATTCTCACACATCCATCGCCAAAAAGTCTGGTTAGATAATTTATACTTATGCTCAAGTAAAAATCCTATATAAAAATTAAAAGGGAAAAATATTATTCCCATTCCGACTGAAATAAGAACAATAAAAATTAAAAATTGCCAATATAAACTATCTGCAATTCCTATGACGAAGTTTTCCAAGATAGTGCTAAAGCCGAAATAGATAAAAATAAAGAGTAGTGCAAAACTAAGAATTGCTTTAATTGTAGAAAAAACTATTTTTATTCTGTTATATTTTTTTGCGTCCATAAAATTCTAAACAAATAATTATCAATTGTAAAAATAATCAAAAATAAAAAAGTTTTGTATATTTGCTTTCAATTTATTCAAATATTGGGAAAAAATATTGATTTCTTGGGATGATTACTGGAAGAAATATAAAATCTCAAAAGCTGAGCGATGGCTGATTGACGAAAGAAATAAAATTCTTAATAGATATATTGATAAAATAAAATCAGCGAATAAGAAAATTATAGAGATAGGCTGTGGTTTTGGAAGCAATATCACATTGATAAATGAAACAAGAAATGATACCGAATGTTATGCTCTTGATAATAGTCAGGCATCAATTGATTTAGTTAAGGAAAGAATACCAAATTCTGTTTTGGCAGATTGCAGAAAAACAGATTTCACTGATAACACATTCGATATAGTTTACAGTGCTGGTTTAATGGAGCATTTTGAAGATGAGAAGCCATTACTCGATGAATGGAAAAGAATTTTGAAACCAACTGGATATATGCTAACTTTTATACCAGCAAAATATTCTTTATGGCAGTTTTATCAGTTGCTACATTTTGGAAAGTGGCAACACGGATATGAGAAATCATATACACAAAAAAAATTATTTAAACTTTTTAAAGAGAATAATTTTGAGGTTATAGAAGTAATAGGTATTGATCCATTTAGTTTCAATGGATTTATTATGAAATTGTTTAATGTCTATTTTAATCCATTTTTTAAAAAATCACTTTGTAAAAGTGGATATACGGAATTGTGTATAGTGGTTAAAAAAAAGAGATAAATTTTTACACTTTAATTATGATACAGTACAAGGAACAAGAAAAGATATTTGAAGATTTAAAACTTGTTGAACGAACAATAAAAGGGAAAGATTTTGAGGGATATAAAATGCTCAAAAAACGACATCTCGATGATGAAGATTTAGATAGAATTTCCCTAGCACAATTAAAAGAACTGCATTCAAAATATTACCTTAACAGAAAAAAAATGAATTATAAAAACCCATTTGAAAAATAATATAAGAATTTAATAGAGGATTAAATGAAAGAAATCCAAATCAAACGGCTTATTGGCTTACTGGTTTTTGTAGTTGTGGCAATTAATTATCTAATAACAGCACAAGTATCACTATCATTCTGGGATTGCGGCGAGTTTATTGCTTCTTCCGATTTATTACAGGTGCCTCACCCACCAGGAACACCTTTCTTTCTTCTTTTTGGCAGGTTGTTTGCGATGTTACCTGTTGCTGAAAATATTGCATACCGTGTAAATTTAGTATCTGTGTTTTCCAGTGCTTTCACAATTTTGTTTTTATACCTAATTATCATAAGGTTGATTGAGAACTTTAAAAAAGATAAAGAAAGTAAAACGGAAGGTATATTTACATATTTAGCTGCTGCCATTGGTTCAATGTCTCTGGCTTTTTCTGATTCATTTTGGTTCAATGCTGTTGAAGGTGAAGTTTATGCTTTCGCTATTTTCTTTACTGCGTTCTGCGTTTGGCTTGCTATGGTGTGGGTGGATAAAGCAGATAAATTTGGTAGCGAGAAATATTTAATTCTTATCGGATATTTAATCGGACTTTCCCTCGGCGTTCATCTTTATCCTGTATTGACGATTGTCCCGATAATGATGATTGTCTTCTTCAAAAAATATGTTACTGATGATGCCGCATTAAAGAAAACGGGATATTTTCTAATAGTTCATATTGGAATACTTCTTCTTATATCACTGTATCAGTGGTCTACATTTACGGAGAGTGCTCCCATCGGATATGAAAATTGGAAAGAAATTGATAAAACCTCTTTTATTATTTATGGATTAGTTAGTGTTGTATTTATCGGTATCTTCTGGAAAAAATTATTAAACAAAAATTCATTTTATGTTATTTTAATAGCTGGTGGATTGCTTACATTCATAATTTATCCCGGTATAGTACAAATGATCCCACAAATTATTTATACAATCGGAGGAAATGATTTTCTAATGAATTTAGTTGTATTTCTTGCATTGTTTGGAATACTGGGTTATATAATTTATTGGGCCAAACAGAAAAAATATTTTACTGTTGCACTCGTTTCGAAGTTTATCTTTTTTGTCTTGGTCGGTTATACAACGTACACAATGATAATTATTCGTGCCAACCAGGATACTCCGATCAACCTAAATAGTCCAAAGACAATGAAAGAAGTCGTTTCGTATGTAAACAGAGAGCAATACGGAGCAGCTTCATTGTTTAAGAGAAGATATGGTCAGGAGCCAAATTTATTGGGAATGTATCAAAAGTATAACACAGATTTAGAGTTTTTCTGGGATTACCAAATTAACCATATGGTAAATAGATATCTATTATGGAATTATGTTGGCAGGTCTTCAACTGTTCAGGATGATGGGATTGATTTCAACGACTTCTATGCAATACCTCTCTTTATAGGATTATTCGGATTGTTCTATCATTATCGGAAAGACTGGAAATACGCGAGCGCATATATGGCTTTGTTCCTGATGTTGGGATATATTATGGCTATATATTTTAATATGCAGGAACCTCAACCGCGTGAGCGGGATTATTTCTATGTAGGTATGTTCTTCGGTTTTTCCGTCTGGATTGGAATAGGAATGAAAGGTTTGCTTGAACTTGCGGGCAGCATTGTCAAATACTCAAAGACACTGCGGTCTGCTCTTCAAATTGCAGTTTTGCTCTTTGGTTTCGTTGGTGTAAATGTTTTGATGCACGCAAAAAATTTCCATTGGAATGACCGTTCAGCTAATTGGGTACCTTGGGATTATGCTTACAATATGTTGCAAAGTGTCGACAAAGATGCCGTTATTTTCACTAATGGTGATAACGATACTTTCCCATTATGGTATTTGCAGGATGTTGAAGGAGTCCGAAGAGATGTTCGAGTTGCAAATTTAAGTCTATTAAATACTGATTGGTACATAAAACAATTACGTGACAATACGCCCCATGGAGCAAAAAAAATAAAAATGTCTTTTACCGACCAAGTTATTTCTCAATTACAGCCGATGCAATGGGAACCACGTACTATGTCAATAGAAGTTCCAAAAGAAATATATAAACAATTTGGAGGTAAGGATACAAGCGTAATTCGAACAGGAAAAATATCTTGGCTTTTAAATGCTCCTGTTCAGTATGGTAATATACCTGCTATCAGAGTTCAGGACATTGTTGCATTTGACATTATTCAAGCAAATAAGTGGGAACGCCCAATTTATTTCGCCGTTACTTGTTCTGACGACAGTAAACTCGGTCTACAGGAATATTTACAAATGGAAGGACTCGCCTTCAGATTGGTTCCGCTGAAGAATGAAACACGGTCTGAATATATAAATGAACCTATTTTAAGAACACAGTTGTTCGAAGAACCCAAGGGATACTCAAAAGAATATCAACCGGGTTTCAAATTCCGTAGTTTGAACGATCCAAATATTTTCTTTGATGATAATCATGTTCGTCTCACTGCAAATTATCGCAATTCTTTCTTAAGATTGGCAATTCATTATCTTGTAAGAAATGAAAATGATAAGGCTCTTGAAGCACTTGACATGATGGAAACGAAATTACCTCGTAAAATTATTCCAATGGATTTTAGAATAAAATATGACGTATCAACTTTCTATTTTGCAGCTGGTGGTATAGAGCGATATAAAGAATTAGCTGCTGAACTGGAACCCGAACTTTTACAGAGAATTGAAGCGAATCCATTGGACTATAAAGGAAAGTATTACAATCCATACGTTATGCTTTTAGAAGTATATCGTAATTTAAATGAATATGACAAGGCAATAGAATTATTAGAACGTATTTTGCAATACGAACCAAATGATGCAGGAATAATTAGCGAAATAAATCGCTTGAAAGCTTTGAAGGGTGGACAAAATCCTGAGTTACCTAATTAATTAAACAAAATAATTATATAAAGACCCAGCCGATGGTTGGGTCTTTTTTTAACTAAAAAGTATTATGAAAATATTATTAGTTAACTGGCGTTGTGTAAAAAATCCTGAAGCTGGTGGAGCAGAGTATCATCTTCACGAAATTTTTAAAAGAATAATTCAATCGGGTCATTCAGCAACACTTGCCTGCCATTGGTTTAAAGGTGCTGCTCGGGAAGAAGAAATAGATGGCATAAAAATTATTAGAATAGGAGATAAATATAGGTTCAAATCACAATTCAAAAAGTATTATCTTAAAAAATTAACTGGTGATAATTTCGATTTGATTGTAGATGACATTTCAAAAATACCATTAAGAATACCTACCTATACAAAAAAACCAGTCGTTGGGATACTCCATCATATTCACGGAAAAACGTTATACAAAGAACTTCCATTCCCATTGGCATATTACATTATACGACAGGAAAAATTAATTCCTAAATTTTACGGCAATACTCCCATATTTGTAGTTTCGGAAAGCACAAAAAAAGAACTTATCGAATTAGGTTTTCCTGGAAATCAAATTGCACTTTTGTATAACGCAATAAATCAAGAACTCTTCCCAAAATCATTTCCGGAAAAAAGCCCGACACCTACAATCACATATGTTGGCAGAGTAAAAAAATATAAAAACCTTGAAATGATAATTGACTCTTTGCCAACAGTTGTAAAAGAAATTCCCGATATTAAATTGGAAATTGCAGGCGGTGGCGATTACTTAGATAAAATTACTGAATACTCAAAAAAGAGAAATGTCTC
>JAFGID010000118.1 GCA_016929735.1 Ignavibacteriales bacterium
ACAGCGAGTGCCCGGCTACGCTTCGCCCAAATTGCTCCTTTCGGTCGTAACTTCGGGTACTCGCGGAACGTTAGGCGAAATTTCACTTTCATAGTGATATAATATTAATAATACACGAATTATATAAAAAAGGAGAAATGCAAATGCTTGGAGACAACAAATTTCAATGCTATCAGGGATGTCTTGGCTTCCTAGGGTTTTTGGGGATGCAAGGGTTTTCACTACATAATCCCTTGTATCTTTTCGGATTTTGTTTTTCAGCTTTCTTTTTTGCCTTCAAATCTGCACCTGGGAAATGGAGTAATTTAAAATATCTCGGGTTGTTGTCTGTAGCTGGATTTATTGTGTCAATTTTAGGTGTATTAGGAGTAATTCTAGTATAAGATTAATAACAATAAATAGAAAAATCGCCTAACAAGCAAATATGCGGTTACGGTGCTTTCAGCACCTTCACCCAAATTGAAGCTTGCGAAGAAGCAGAACAAGACAGTCGGTTTTGCTCTTCGGGCAAAACACTCCTTTAGCTGCGCTTCAACTTCGCATATTTGCCGGTTAGTTGAAATAATAAAACTACTTTCCCGTGCTTATAGACCGCTCAGGTCTATAAGTAATTGTTGAAAAATGAAAGGAGATTAATATTATGGAAAAAAGAATCAACGAGAGGAATGACCATTTTGTGATAAGAAGAACGCTTGCATATTCAGCGATTGCTCTATTATTTTTTGGTATACTTGAAATATCGCTATCATTTCTACCGGGAGGAAGTTCTCAGGAAGGCGCAGTATCAGCCCAGTTTATTCTCGGTCTTTATCAGGATAATCTATTTATGGGTATGCGTTATTTGGGACTAGTAAATATTATTATGGTTTCGGTTAATCTGCTTTTCTACTACTGTATTTGTAAATTACTGAGGGAAAATAGTAAATTTCTAGCAGATTTTGCTTTCATTCTTTTGGTTGTCGGAACGGCAGTATTCTTTGCAAATAACGGTTCTTTTTCCCTTCTATCCCTCAGCAAATTGTATGATGCAGCAGATCATGAACTAAAAATGCAACTTGAAGGAGCTGTAAGGGCTATAACCGCAGCGGGAGAATCACATACACCAGGAACATTGCCGGGAATGATTTATATTTATTTATCGGCTATCATTTTTGCAATCGCCCTAATCAGACAGCGATATTTTCCCGTATATTTTGGATTGATACTGTTATTTATGAATCTTTTACTATTGTGTTATGATGTTTTTCACTCATTCTATCCATCCTTAGCCGAAATCAGTAACTTTCTCATCTCTTTAGCCGGTCTCTTAAGCATACTTTTTTATGTTATGGTTGCTTTTAGAATACTCCGTACAGAAAGAGAATGAAAATTGCATTGATTCGGTAAGATCTAACTATTGTACATCCTTATACAATGGTTATTTGAAATTTGGGGTAAGTTTTATTACTTCAACTAACAGGGCGTATATGCTGCGGGCTATCGCCCTTGGCCTTCGGCACATTCGGCATTCGCAGAACGTCGTATATCCGCGGAACGTTATAGGAAATAATCGGCAAAATACAAATGGAACATTTGTAATGAAATATAAGCAATTATTAATTCTGGTATTGCTCATTAGTTTGAATGCATGCACGAGTATACACAGAATACAGACGCCATCACCTCCTTTTAATTATGATGTCGCTGAAGTCACCGTAGAAAACTGCACTGACAATATAATGCTAAATGGAATTCTAACAACGCCTTTAGATACAAAAGATTTTCCAGTTGTAATTCTCGTGAGCGGTTCAGGGCCTCACAATTATGATGAAGAGTGGTCTGGTCATAAACCTTTCTGGGTAATAGCTGATTATCTTACAAAAAGAGGGATTGGTGTTTTACGAATGAATGACAGGGATTTTGATAAAGATCCCATTGATTTTTATCAGAACACTACAGCAGACTTTACTAAAGATGTATTATCAGCGGTAAAATTTCTTCAAAATTTTGAAAAAACAAAAAACTCTTCTATCGGATTGTTAGGTCACAGTGAAGGCGGAATTGTTTGTTCTATGGTTGCTGCTGAGAATCCTGATATTTCTTTTCTGATACTATTAGGAACACCCGGAGTTACTATGGATAAGTTTAACATATCAGCAGCAGAATTATCATATCAAATAGCTGGAACACCTGAGGATGTTATGCAGAATTTACTTAAATTTAATCAGGAATATTTCGAAATCGTTAACAACTACAAAACGGATACAGAAGCAAAAAAACAAGTAGAAGCTCTCTATGATACTTACTTTAAAAATACAGACATGTATGATAAATCCGACAGATATAACCTTATATCTAGAGTCGCGTTACCATGGTATAGATATATGTACCAGAACGACCCGGCTGTATATTTTAATAGAATTAACATACCAGTTCTAGCCATAATAGGTGAATTCGATTCTCAGGTGACACCTGAAATGAATTTACAAGTAGCAGCACGCTTCTTTAACGGAAAGAATGAATTAAACAAAATTATGGAAATGAAAAATTTAAATCATATGCTCCAACCGACGGATAGATACAAAGATTATTCATTGATTAATGAAACGGTTTCAACGGAATTACTAAATGAGATTTTTATATGGATGCAAACTTTATAATAACATGTAAAACGAAATGTCGATTACTTCCTATAACAGCGAATAGGCTGTTCCACTTCGCTCCAAGTGGCTCCCGTTGATCGCCAACTTCGGCTAAACTTGAGACGTTAAATGCAATTTCTGTCTTGATTGGGCTTTTTTAAGGAAGAGCCCGCCATACATGGCGGGCATGGAGAAAGAGTGAATAGTATTTTATGTAAAAATGCTGATCGGAATATGTTATGTTTAAGAAAAAATTGAATATATGATTGTTTATTAATAAAATTATTGTAGAAAATTATGATGCAAATCGATCTCAGGAGACATATAATCCTATTATAATATCATCGTTTGGGGGTTATTTTCCTAATTATCCAGCTGATGTATTAGAAAATATGAATACTGAATTAGCAAAAATAGCAATTATTCAAAAAATAAGATTTATAAATTTGAAATTCAAAAATATTCTAATAATATGGGAAGAAATAAATGAAGGTAAAAACGATATTATAAAAGCTTCTAAATATAATGTTTTAGACGGACCTAATTATGATGAATTAGTGTTCAAACCAACAATAATGCATACATATATATTTGAAGTAGAAAACTTAATATTTATTATACGACTGTATTTTGAAGCTGAAAAGTAATCTAGGTTATGGTACAATTTATAGGGTGGGGGTCAATCAGGGTGCCTGCCTGAAAACAGACACCCCACACCTTTTTACTCGTAGGCAAAGCGATCAATAATATCGAAAAAAGGAGCTCTTTTTTCATCGGCTTTCTCATTTCCAGTCATATTGGTCAGCATAACAATTACTGTATCCTTATCTGGAAAATAATAGGCATCCGATCCATATCCAAAAACATATCCTTGATGAGAATAATATTGAGCTTGTCCTTCGCGGGCTTCATAAAACATACCCAAGGTATATCCTGAAGTTATAGTTTGTCCCTCTTCCTGCCAGCTGTTATAGGGATATTGGGTTATCATTTTATTTAGCTGCTCAGAGCTGAAGAGTTCAAGGTTAAATAGAGCACGGAAAAACTTGGCAATATCGTATGTATTCGAAATGATTCCACCGTCTCCGGTTCCTCTGATACCCATATTATCACGGTAGGTATCATAAAAATGGGAATCCCCATAATAGGCATCGTATCCCCTGGCCAGACCTTGAACAAAGCCTTCACGTTCAACGCAGGTATGATCCAATTCTAAAGGAATAAAAATTCGCTCTTTCAGAAGCTGGGCATAACTTTTACCGGTTATTCTTTCTGCAATTATTGCGAGAAGTACATAATTGGTATTGGAATAAAGCCAATCATCGCCGGGAGCAAAAGGCGCAGGGTATCCATAAACAAACTCAATAAGCTCTTCCTTACTTTTATTGAAATCTGAAAAGTGGTTAAAATATTCCAAATTATAATTCATAGCGGCAATATTGTAACCAAAGAAATTGGGAATACCACTTTTATGATTCAACAGCTGTTTAATCGTTGCCTTATCTAAATTAGACACCCTTCTGACCATTTCATCGGCCAAATACTTCTCTGCCTTTTCATCAATACGCAATAAACCATCTTCTTCAAGATCGAGAATCAAAGCCGCCGTAAATACTTTGGTTACACTGCCAATTTTAAACATCTGATTCTTCCGCATATCTATCTTGCTGGGAATATCAACCCGGCCTCCGCCCCCAGCCCAGAAACCATCAGGACCATCGATAAGGAAAGTGAACCCGGGCCATCCCCCTTCTGTTGCCTCAGCCATAAGTTGTTGATATTCAAGATCAGAGGCATTACTGACGGAATTAACAGGGTAATCATCTTCTACGAAATAATCCATCTCATTAAATTGAGGTGTGGAATGCATACAGGAGCACATGGAGAGTAAAAATATTAAGGGAAATATTTTTCCAGGATTAACTGTTTTGTTGTTTTTAAAGGTCATTAGATTTCTCCTCAA
This sequence comes from Ignavibacteriales bacterium, assembly GCA_016929735.1. Taxonomy (GTDB): domain Bacteria; phylum Bacteroidota; class Ignavibacteria; order Ignavibacteriales; family Melioribacteraceae; genus JAFGPR01. The sequence goes on from JAFGID010000118.1 coordinate 4,585, forward strand.
ACCGGTACTGTATCCCCACGCCCAGGTTCGTAGCAGGAACTACATTGAGAATCCCAAAACCTGCAGCGGGAGCATAAAGGATTTCCATATCGGCCTGTGTATAAAGGCGAATGGGGATATCTGTTTTGTTTTCTAAATTCCAACCCGGTCTTAGACCAAATTTTAACCCTATATGAGGTCGCCCCCAGTCCCGGACCTGGCTGATATCGTTGTCAGTAGCCTTATGTACCGGTATTTTGCTAAGGACATGTGTGTAGTAAAGCCCTGCGATTCCATCGATATAAAAATCTCCTGAACTTTCCCAACGGGGAATATAATCAAAGCCGATAGAAATACGGACACCATAGCTGGTTTTTCCAGGGGGATTGATCACCGAGGTGGTTAAACCATAATTATTGGAAAAGGAATCACCTTGTTTTCCCGGATATTCGAGAGAAGAAATGATTCCCGGGCCCAAAGCATCACCAATAGGATCGCTTAAAAAGGGGATTCCCATTTTATGATGTACCAAAGCGATGCCTATTGCCCTTGGCTTTTGATCGGACCAGACTGAAATCAGACACATGAAGTAAAAGATTATAATCAAACCTATAAATCGGATCTGCATACTATCCTCCAGATATTAGATATCCAGAAAGATAGCCCCGTCCAATATAAAGAGACCATAACCCTATCACTGTATTTTATATAAAAGCAGACTCACCCTTTAGGAGTATTACTCCCATTCTACTTATTATTTCCTGTAATAGAGTGAGTATAATTCATTGAGAGAATTGATCTCTAATTTTTTATATATATTACTGATATGAGTCTTCACCGTATTTATGGAGATAAACAATTTATCTGCTATGATTTTTTTACTCAATCCATCAAGAAGAAGCCCGATTAATTCATTTTCCCGATCCGAAGTATTGTATTCTTTGGATAAGTATTTGAGGAAAATCTCCTTCCCGTTTTTTCTATTCTCTTTATACATTCTCAAAGGAATAAAAAGATATAAAAACTGAAATAACAACATTCCATAGGGATAAAGAGAAAAAGGCAGAAAATAGTAGGAAACAAAAACATCATTAAGGATAGAGATGAAAAGGAAAATAACAGGAAGCAGGAGCAACAGTTTTTCTCTTGATTTTCCTTTTATTATTGCTATAACAATACCGGTCCCAAGAGACACCAGTGTATACAGAAGGGGAACCGATGTAGCGTAGAGTTCAAAAGACTCCGATTCCCGTAGAAAGAAATAAGAACCCAAGAGAGGTAAGGCTGAAATAAGAGCAAATATAAATGAAATCCGCTGTTTGACCGGGTTTTGGAAAATCCCTAACAGGTAATGGAGCAACCAGGGGATACGCCAACCACAATAAATGATAGTTAAGATGGCGAAACACCAGATTTCTGTAGTTTGCCAAAACGCATTATGATAGTCCTGAGAGAACTTGATGTAGTTTAATACCAGTAAAATTAACAGATAAGCAGCATAAATACTGTTTAGAATGAAAAAATCTCTAAATACTTTTCTATCCATCTTTTGTTTCTGAGCGATACTCAATCCTATAACAAGAAGAGAAAAAGAAAAGGTAAAGAAGATTACAAGATAATCATAACTGAACATATTTAATTATAATATATCAAAGGCACAAGGGGATTCAAGTGAAAATAGCAGAACAATAAAAGGAATGAAAGTGATCCTTTTTCTTCATTCTTTTGTCGATTTTTCAGGGTTAGACCAGTCTGCATCTCCATATAATTCCTTGGCACAGCCTTCATATAATCCATGGCAGAATTTCATATGGGAGCATTTTTTAAAATAAATTTAATTTTTTTCCAATAACCAGCATCATCCCGGATCTTTTTACTGTACGTCGCCAAATGATTCGGACAATATAGATTATAGAAGAATCAGTACTTCAGCCCAGTCGTAGAACAGTTATTGTCCTGATTATAGTGGGAGAAAAAGAAGTAAAGATTAAGAAATTCGTTGTACTGTCAAATACATCCATATATTTGAAGAATTTATTCTATAAACAACCAGGAAAGAAACGGCATCTAACACAGGTTAAGCGGTTCCGACCATTCGGCCTTCGCCCAAATTGAAGCTTGCGAAGAAGTAAAGCAAGACAGTCGGTTTTGCTCATTGGCAAAACACTCCTTTGGCTGCACTTCAACTTTACATATTTGCCGGACGTTATGTTCAATGCCCGGCTTAAGAGCTTTGTACTCTTCGGCCATCCGTGGCCTCGAAAAAAAGAAACACGATCAGGGGTAATTTAAAAATTCTATTAACCGAATAAGATAAAATCCATTATTGTGAAATGATAATAATTCCAACATGTTTTTTGCATTATCTGATAAAGACCCACATTCTGTATATTCTTGAATTGCTATTTTTAGGAAATTAATCACTGAGTTTATCACCCCCTATGTATGCTCTCGAATGAATGCAGCGGAAAGTTCCTGAATATCAGCCAATAGGTCGGGTATTTTAATAAATATAAATTCTCATTTTTATATGGTTTTTTACATAAATTCTCATAATAATTCTTGCATTAAGAGTAATTACAATGTATACTAAATATAATTACTTAAATTGGATAGGAGATATTATGAGAATACCAATTATCGATATAGGAAATTCTAAAGGAATACGAATCCCTCAAGCTGTACTAAAGCAGGCTTTATTAGGTGACGAAGTGGAAATGGACGTTACAGATGGCAAAATTACTTTGCGTAGATCTCTCAATCCATCCATTGTTCCGGATTTTTCATCAATAGCTGATATGGATGATATTACCATACAGCGAATGCTGCGTAAAATAAACGGTACCGATCTGATTACAGCTTTGATTGATGCAGACAAATCCATAAAGGAAGCTGTTTACCGCAATTTGTCTGATCGAGTCAAAACATATTTAAAGGCCAAGGTCGATAAGCTGGAAAAGGGAGATGCACGAGATCTGATTATTGAGAGAAGTCGGAATATAATCAGCGAAGCATTTATGGAAGTCATGAAAGAGTAAGTCTAATTATCGGGAAGAATATTAGGGAGAGTGTATGCCAAGAATATTGATTGGAGAATTATTGCAGATCGTTATTTATATTACATTTGCTATATTTATCAAAATATCCAAATTTAAAAAACCTTTATTCGTAGGCCTGGGATTTGTTGTTGCCGTTGCAGTACCTTCGATTCTTGTTGGTTTCGGTGTTCCGGGAATACGTGGAGTAAATGAAATCGGGAACACTTCTTATGAAACCTTTCGCTCGTTGCCGGTAGCCAACGGCATTTGGGGAATTTTTCATCTAACATTGGCAGCGGCAATTTATTCCAAGATTCGTGATAATTTCCGGTTTGGATGGAATCTTGGTACATTGTTAATCGCGATTGGTTTTTGCCTCGTATTCATTCCGCTTTCGATACGGTATGGAATGAATTATTGAACCCCATATAAGGAGGAATGTATGGAAAATCTAAATCAATTGACAACCATGTCTGATAAAGAAATTCAGGATTGGCTGAGAAAAGTGAGTGCTTCGGTAGAAATCAACGTATTGCCGACCGCATTACTGGGCGTAAATGAAAAAATCAAAAGCTGTGTTTATAGAAATATGTCCATAAACGCAAAGACGGCAGTGCAAAAATACGTCCAACAATTAAGCACTGCCAATATTGGAAAATCTGAAATTCTTGATTCTATTCTTAAGCTGGAAAATCTGATCTGAGGGTTTGATCATGGATATATTCAAGGCGATAAAAACAGGCGATACGGCTTCCGTGATCGGCTATATAGAAAACCGTGGTGATTTGAACGTCAGGGATTTCTATAATATGACGCCCCTGATCGTAGCTGCCGATAAGGGCAGGACGAATATCGCAAAGCTGTTGATTAAAGCCGGTGCCGACTTGAACGCCCGGGACAAGATAAATCAAACGGCTCTGCATCTGGCGGCAGGCAGGGATCATGCGGAAATAGTCAAGCTTCTGCTTGAGGCAAAGGCACGGCGGGATATTAGAGCGATTAACGGACTGACGCCTTATCAATTCGCAGCAGAGAATGGAAAGAAAATGGCCGCTGCGCTTTTAAAAGCATGAAATAATGCAAGTATTCTGATGCGAATAGAATCTGGTACTATGAAATAGTTTTTTGATTAAAAAATAAGACGTATATATCATGAAGATTTTTTAAGGTATCGCCACAAGGTACATCCATGTACTTTGTGGGACTTATCTATAAGAAGCCGGGCACTAAACTTAACAGAGTTTACAAGATCCCGCCTTCGGCTCCATCCAAATTGTCTTGCTGCGCATGTAAACTTCTTGTAAACTCCAAACGTTAGGCGCAATAAGGAATTAGAAACTCAAATGAAAAATGAAGAATCATACAAATACCCTATAAAAAATCACATTCATATCCTTGGTGCATCAGGTTCTGGGACTACAACTCTTGCAAGACAGCTAAGTAAAAAATTGTCCTATAAACATTTTGATTCTGATGATTTCTTCTGGAATATTAAATACACTGCGACTAATCCTCAAGATGTTCGGCTTAAAAATCTTGAAAATGAACTTACAAAGTATGATCAATGGATTTTATCCGGGGCTATTATTGATTGGGGAAATCCTTTAGTTCCATTATTTGATTTGGTCATTTTTATTTCTGTTTCAAACGAAATTCGAATAAAACGATTACATGAAAGGGAGTACGAGCGCTATGGTGAAGCTATTACTCCTAAAGGAAATAAATACAAAGATTTTCTAGAATTTATGGACTGGGCTGATAAATATGAGACAGGAGGAATAGACGTTCGTAGCAGATACCAACAGGAAATGTGGCTTAAAGATCTAAACTGTCCAATTTTGAAAATCAATGGAGATTTAGCAATAGACACAAATGTTAAAATTATTGTAGATAAAGTGTTGGGGCCTTCTACCCCCTAATTCCTTACTGCCCTAACTTCGGTTTCCCGGTTTCGGCCATACGGTCTTCGCCAAAATTGAAGCTTTTATGGTAGAATATCATGGGCGGTCGGTTTTACTCTTTTAGTAAAACCTCCCTAAGGGGCGCTTCAACTTCGGGAAACCTCGCTCGTTGTGTACAAATATAGGAAACAGATATGCAGTACGATTATCTAACATACTTGGATATTGAACAGATTAAATGTTTGCAACCGGACGGGTGGCCTGATATAACAGATGCATTTAGGTTTTACTGTGATAATGACTATTGCAATCCTATTAAAGTATCGTTGGACGGAAAAATTGTTGGGATTGGGAATTCTATTATTTTTGAAAAAACAGCATGGTTAGCTCATATCATTGTAAGTAATGATTTTAGAAATCAAGGAATTGGATACAAGATAGTAGATTATCTACAAAATGATATTAAAGTAAAAGGGGTTGAAACTTCATTGTTGATTGCAACAGAGCTTGGAGAGCCAGTTTATAAGAAAGCTGGTTTTCGAAAAGTTTCAGATTATCGATATTTCAAAAAAGAGAATGATTTGATTAAAAAAGAATTCTTTAAAAATATACAGCCATATAAAGAGGCCTTTTATATGGATTTAATTAAGCTTGATAACTATGTTTCGGGTGAAAATAGGGAGAATTTATTGAAAAATTATTTGAATAAATCATTCGTGTTTTATGCCAACAATATGATTCAAGGATTATTTATCCCAAATTTAGGCGAAGGTCCTATTTTTGCTTTGACAACCGATGCAGGAAAAGAGTTAATGCGCTTTAAATATTCTTCAGTTGATAAGGCGACAATACCGAGTGAGAATCAGGCAGGAATAGAGTTTATAAAGGAATTGGGTTTTATAGAAACAAATACGGTTGGTAAAAGAATGATATTTGGGGAAGATATCGACTGGAAACCTGAAATGATTTATAATAGAATTGGAGGGAATTTTGGTTAATAATATCTGCACACACCACGCGGTATAAAACATTGGGGTTTAAGTGGTTATTCATGCATTCTGCCACGCATCAAGTTCGGTGTAACTTGATAGGAAAGTAGCTCCGCATTCCCCAACGATTTCATACCGTCAACGTTAGATGAAATCTCAGGATTGCAAGCAATTTCGTTACATAATCCATGGTTTTTTCTTGGCTTCTGTTTTTTTGCTTATTTCTATTACTTCCGTCTTGCATCTAGCAAAATAAGATATTTGAAATACTTAGGTTTATTGTCTATAGCAGGACCAGTTATGACGATTTTAGGTGTATTAAAAGTAATTCCGGTGTAGGATTGAATGTCCTTGGAGACTTCGTCTAACAGCGGAATATGAGGTTCCAGCCATTCGGCTTCAGCCCAAATTGACTTCGTCAATTTCTCATATTCCGCAGACATTATATGCTATTTTTTCTTGAGACATTATAAAAAAAATTGCGCCATCCGTGGTGCAAGAATTATAAGAGGATTTATAAGAAATGTATGATATTCAATATTTATTGAAAAATTCAAATCTTCCTGGTCCTAGAGGAAATTTGAAATTGTTATATGATTTTTCAAAAAATGCTAAAGAAGAAATTATTGAGAAATGTTTAGATTATATTAACCCTGATGTTAAAAACTCTCCTGAAGAATTTGTTGCTATGTGCGGAGTTCTGTCTTATTCAATTAGAAATAAAAATAATGTAAAGGAAGTAATTCCATTTTTAAAGATTACAGCAAATCATGGTAGTTGGAGAATAAGAGAAGCTGTAGCAATGGCTATTCAAGAGATTTTTAAAGTTAATATGAAAGAATCAATTCAAGAGTTGAAGGGATTATCTGGAGGAAGTGAATTAGAAAAGAGAGCTGTTGTGGCAGGGCTCTGTGAGCCGAAGCTCTTGAATGATAAAGATGTTAATAAAGATATTTTGAATATTCTATTAAACATAACAAAGTCATTCTCACACGATAATATACTTAATAAAGAGGATGAGTCTCTGAGAAAAACTTTAGGATATGGATGGAGTGTTGTTGTAAGTAAAGAACAGGAAGAAGGAAAGAAAAGATTTGAAGAATTATTCAATTTTAAAGGAAAGCATATTAACTGGATAATTAGAGAGAATCTTAAAAAAAGCAGGATGAAGAAGATGGATTCTGAATGGGTTGAAAAATGTCTGAAAAGAATTCAGGAAGAGTTTTGAAGAAAGCCTTCGCCATCCATGGCTACGATTTATTTTTAAGGAGCCAAGAAAAAACAGCATATAACAGGGGCTATGTGCTTCGTCGCTATACGCTCCTCGGGCTGCGCCATATACGGCTTCGCAAAATCTACTACTTTGTGGTAGACTTCATATATTGTCGGAACGTTTGGCGTAATTTCAGAAAAAGCCAAAGGATGGTTAATCGCTTTGACTTAGAATTTGCAATCCGGTAGAGATGGGGGGAAAATGATTCGAGGCATCTTTTTCGACTTATATGGGACACTTTATCTCTACGGAGATATGAAACAAGCCTGGTCTGTTTGGCTTGAGACATTCTATTCCTGTATGCGAGACATCGGCCTTTCAATTTCAAAAAACGAATTCTCTAAAGAATGTGATCGATTCTTCGGAAGAGAGGAGCCTAAGAAACTGGACGATGAAATGTCACTGTTTGAGAATCGAATAATCGATTTTGTTGAAAATTATCAACTGGCAACATCAAAGAATGGAATTAGAAAAATCGCTGAGATTGTTGTCAACAGTTGGCAAGATTTCATAGATATAGATCCAGATACCAAATTTGTACTTGAAACATTGAAGCGAAATTTTATTATTGGCCTAGTAAGTAACTTTGATCATCCTATCCATGTTCGTAAAAGTCTAAAAGAAAATCAGCTTGAGAGTCTATTTGATTCAATTGTTATTTCTGCAGAAGTTGGTGTGAAGAAGCCCGATCCAAAGATATTCAATAGAGCCTTCCATGAGACAAGGTTAGCACCAAATGAAGTAATATACGTTGGCGATACAGCTGATGACATGACGGCTGCAGCGGCAGCAGGTATGAAGTCTGTTTTGATAAAGCGCAATATTCGAGGGACGGACGAAGGTGCTTTGGATTTTTCAATAAGTACTAATAGTGATAAAGCCTTATTGAGGACTAATGCGCATACGATATCAGAATTAAAGGATATAATCCCACTCGTTAAAGAAATGAATATGATCTGAGTGAGAGCCTGTGCCAGGGAAGCACTAATAAAATAGTGCTTCAGAGAACCTTTTATTGGAAAAAGAAGCATTAATGCTGAAACTACGCCAAACAGCTGTTGATTCGCTCCGGCGATTCACCCAAATTTCACTTTGGCTATGGCTCTTGCAGATATAAATCGAAAAGTGATGTGATACAGTCAAAGGCGATCGTTGCTTCTGATGAGGGAAAGGATTCTGGATGTTTTATTGTAGTCGGACGTTTTCCTGGCTTTCAAGATCACGACTCATTGCCGGAAGCAATAGAAAAAGTTCAGAAATGGGGGTAGGATAAGGAAGGACGGGCTGCGGTCCATCGCGTAACAAACGGTTAAAGGCTGCGCCGGAGTACCGGCTTAGCCTTCGACACATTCGGCGTTTGCCGAACGTCGTTTGATCGTGGTTGACGTTATAGGAAATTAGCTTCAAAACTTTTTTAATAAAAATCCGACATCGTGTCGGATAAAAGATACGCTTTTCAGAAATTTACAAATGTCCTTAAGTATGATAAATAAACAGGAGAATATTAAAATGGAATCTATAAATAGAAATCAACGTTTTTATTATTTGGATTGGATTAGAATTATAGCAACTGGTAGCGTCTTTATTCTTCATGTGGCTCATATTTTTGATGAGATTCCATTTCAAATTCAAAACAATGAAACCAACACATTTTTTCTTATTATAGTTGCTAATCTCAATTTCTGGATAATGCCACTTTTTTTTCTGATTGCAGGAGTTTCAGCATTCTTATCATTAAAGAAAAGAACAAATAAAACCTATCTAAAAGAAAGAGTGATCCGCTTACTTATCCCTTTCTGTACTGGTCTATTTGTTCTGGCGCTTCCTCAAGACTATGTAGAGGCTTTAAATTATGGCCGTTTCTCCGGTTCATTCATAGAGTTTATTCCTTTTCATCTAAATAATGCTATTGAGTTGATACAAAATACAAATATTCTATTTTCAACAGCTTTATTTGCTGAGTTTGCTCATCATGTTTGGTTCTTAGCATTCTTATTTCTATACTCTCTTATTTCATTACCTCTTTTCCGTTTCCTTCAAGGCAGAGCAAATACATTTTTACAACTATGGACATCAAAAATAAATCATCCAATATCTCTCTTTATCCCAGTAATTCCTTTGTTTCTAATCCAGTCCATATTAAGACCTCTTGATGCGACATATAGTGGTTGGCCAGCATTTATCTATTGGGGCTCTTTTTTTATTATGGGATTCAGCATCTTCTCTAATCATAAAACTATGGACGTAATTGAACGATACTGGTATATCTTTCCTATTATTGGAGTAATTTCATTCATGTCTATTCTTCTTTACCTAGCAAGGTTTGGTACACTTTTATATGATAATCCTGACTATTCATTCATTTGCTTAATAGGTCATTTTTTATGGTCCCTAACTAGTTTTTCGTGGGTTTTTATATTTATTAGTATTGGCAGGAAATGGTTAAATATTAAAAGCTCACATCTTTTCCATATTGCATCTATATCAATGCCATTTTACATGATACACCTGCCGGTTATATTAATTGTTGCCTACTTCACTGTGATGATGCAATTAAATATGTATTTGAAATTTGGAATTATTTTTGTAGTTTCATTTATTACTACAGTTCTACTAATTGAGGGGGTAATTAGAAAGGTAAAGCCTTTAGCTTTTATATTTGGAATGAAATGATAAAAATAATTCAATATAACTGGATGTAAACAATCGCTACTCAATATAAATTGGAAATTATTGATGTAAACATGATATCTATTACAAAGCTTAGCCGTTCGACATCCATGTCTTACTACATTGCCCCCAAAAGACGCTTACTTACTATAACAGACAATATATGCTCGTTTCACTCGGGCTTCGCAAAATCTATCACTTCGTGATAGACTTCATATATTGTCGAAACGTTATGTGCAATTTTATGGCTAGGAGGGAAACACTATGAAAATTAAATTCGATATGATAGGTATTTTTGTAAAAGATCTTAAATCCATGGTTCATTTCTACAATAAAATAATCGGAATTGATATTGAATGGGATGGAGAAGGACCTTATGCAGAATTTGAGCATGAAGGAATCAGGTTTGCTATGTATGAAAGAGAAAAGCTCTCATCTCTTCTTGGAAAAACTCCTTCGTTTACGACTGGAATTAATGGAACATTTGAGTTAGCCATAAATGTTGGCGAACCAGAAATGGTCGATATTTTTTATAAGAAGATGATATCTAACGGTGCTCAAGAAGTCTATGCCCCAAGAAATGAACCATGGAAAATGCGGTCATCAATGATAGCAGATCCGGAAGGGAATTTAGTTGAGATTGGATCTGATTTTTGGGAGTAGTCATGAAAAAGCACATAACAGTGAGTACCAGGCTACGCTTTGCTCCGCCAAAATTGTCTTGCTGCGCAAGCAAACTTCGGCTAAGATTGAAACGTTGTATGAAACTCCGAGCCCAAATACAATGAAGGATAGATTATTATGAGACTAAATTTTATAAACATCTGGGGTAATTACGTATCACGTTTGATACCAGGCGAACTGTTTTATCCCTTACCGACAGGAAAGGTTTCGGAAAATATATTTGCCATTTGCGACCGCGGAGATACCAACTTTTATATCTATACTGACGGTAAAGACACCATTTGTTTTGATGTTGGCTACATTCATAATAACTATGTCGAAAAAGATTTTCAGGAAATCGGCATTGATCCAAAATCAATTTCACATGTTTTTTTGACCCATACTGACATGGATCATGCTGGTTCCTTAGATACGGATAGTAAAAGTGATTGGTTAAATAGTGATGTGAAAATCTACATGAAC
>JAFGID010000119.1 GCA_016929735.1 Ignavibacteriales bacterium
TTACAATTGAATCTTAAGCTTGTATCTGTATGAATATAATTAAATTAAAATATATTGAAATTCCGAAATTATTAGTTTGCACCCCACTAAAACGGACACAATGGTTATAAATTTCAATATCTTATTCCAACAAAATATGCTTTACCACCACAATTTTCTATTTTTTGAGCGATATACAGAGCCCATTCTTTAGAATACCAGTAAACCCATCTTTCGCTTCTTTGACCATTTTCCCCTTTCATTAGCTTAATTTCTTCTTCGTATGTCCTGTTATGGATAAGTTCTCTAAAAAATAATTCAGTTAAACATTCAACAACCTTACTGTTTTTAGGATCCCATTTTGCTTGAACATAATATCGGTCCCCTTTTGAAGAGCCTGTTGGAATCAAAATCTTTGCTTTTTCACCAAATTCAATTTCTTTTTTTAGATCATTGAACCATGAATTCCTCATTTTTATAGGTATATTATTTAAGATTTGTAATGCTCTGTCTTTTTCAATTCTAAATAAAATCTCAATAGCTTCTTCTCTATTTTTCGAATCCGAGAGTAATAAATGCACTAGGTAATCGTCAATTTTAAATCTATCGTTTATTATTTTTTTTGCTTTGTAAGCTAATTCTTTATCTGTATGTCTACTCAAATCCAATAAAGTTAGGGTCATTGGTTCTTTATAAATCGATTTTTCAATATAATATTTAAGTTGTGAATCTTCTAAGCTACTTAATTTGTCAAGTGCTTCTATTTTTTGACCGATATCTGTCCGTTCTTCTTGTAATAATTGAACTAAATATTTATCAATCCTATCCTCAGTAGATGAGAAACTTTCATAATCAGACTTCACTTTAAATTCCTGTGCATAAGCAGATTTAAAAAATAATGAAGACTGAGGAGATGTCAAACATCTTAAAATATTATTACCAGAATTTTCATCCCAATCTACACAATATTCTACTAATATTTGAGAGCTATAATTAATTGAAAATTCTTCTACTTTTCCCTGACCTTTGCTATAATATATTTTGAACTTTTGATTATTGTCAAAAGGTTCATTTTGAATAAAAAGAAAGTGCTCATCTCTAATTTGAGGCAAATTTTCTTCAAGTTTTGTTACTAAGATTGACTTAAAATATAGATCATTTGATGTAATTTCTTCATATTCTCTAAGATTAACTATTTTGCCAGCAAAAACATGATATGATACTTGAATATTAAACCACCAAATTATGGATATAATTACGAGAATAAACCCAAAGATTGCTGTTCCAAGAAAATATAATCGATAAGTATTTATTTCTTTTTCTGAGGCTGGAGGATCACATCTTAAATTTGCTTGATTATAATTTTTGTAACCCCATCGACTAATATATAAGGTGAATAACAATGCAAATAAGAATGGTCCAAACTGAAATGCTAAATTGGTTAATTGAGATATGTGTTTCATGACTTTTGTCCTTATAAAGCTATTGCTAATGATATAGTTTTATTAAATGATTTCTATAATTTTTGATTGAACATTCTTAATAGAACTTATATCGCGGATAAACAAAACCTCGGTTAACGCAAAAGGATAGGGCTAACCGAGGTTTTTCTCAATGCCGATAAAAAATAATCGAATTTAATTGCTGTTACTGTTGTTTTATTTGCCCATTTTCTTGGCAATGGCTTGGGTGAGCTCTGCTTTGATTGAATTGACTTTCTGTAATCCAGCCATCAATTTATCTTTTGCCGATAAAAACTCACCTTTATTCATCAGGTCAGTCACTTCTACAAGGGAGCCTTCCACAGTGGTTAACTCGCCCTGGATAGCATCGAGCACTTCACGTCCCTCTTTGCCTTTGGGAGCCTTTTTCAGCAGATCTTTTGCTTCTTTTAAACCATTCTGCAGATCGATAAACATTTGTTGGGCTTCTGTTCTGACCTCTTCTTTTTTAGTCTCAACATTTGATGCAACAAGATGGAACGAATTCGTAGCCGCATCCAGCAAATTTGTGGCTTTGTCGTAATTTCGGCTTAATGCGAATTTCGAGTTTTGCGCCTCAATTTCAGCCAGTGCCGCATTCAATGAATCCTGAGCCGCTTTAAACTCATCGGCCAAATAGCGATCGGCTTCAGCTTGTTTGGCAGCTTCTAATGCCGCCTTTGCTGCATCAACAGCCTGTTGTGGGGCTTTGGCGCAGCCACTGACCAGAGCCAACAATAAGATCAAACTAAATGTGATAAAGAAATATTTTCGCAACATAACGATCCTCCTTAAATGTAAAATTTATTATTAAATTAGACAGTACCTTTGGTACACCAATTAATTTTGATTCATAAATGGAACGAATCTAAAATCCTAAGAAAATTCTAAAATAATCAAGATCAGAGTCGGTGGAGAATGATTGGTTAAATCCTGACGATCAAACGTAATATAGGCGATGAAGTTCATAATAGAATAAAATAATGAAGAAAGAAAAAAAATCATCTTCCTCCCTCCAAATAGCGGAAGGCTACCACCTAAGTTTTCGGAATTGTTCGTCTGAGCTGAAAGTAATGATCTGACATGACCTACCAACCTCGACGATAAATTATTTCTGTGCATATAAATTCATTTCAAACTGGGCAAAATATAATAAATTTAATGACGATTGTCAATAAAAATATAGGATTTTTTTAAATAATTTACTCTTTAGAAAAATACGAATAGTATGATTTGGTATTTAGCTTCATAGAGAATACTCCTGACGAAGACTCTGAATCTTCGCCAGGGGAAAATTCGAAGCTCATTTCAGTTTGAAGGTAGCACAACAAGTCTCATGATCAGCCGTAAATTTCTATTTCACTGAAAGAATCGATCGCAAATCGTTATCGTTTACATTTAATAGGTCGACACCAGGTAGCCTTTTTGTTAAAGTCCGCCAATTTTGGTCTTTTTCAAATATACTCGTTAAGATTATTTTGTAACTTAATAAATTGAAGTCATTGTGAGCGAAGCGAAGCAATCCCTTCAGTACAAAGAGATTGTTTCGTCGCTTCGCTCCTCGCAATGACAAAATGATATCACATTTCAACCCTTAGCGAGTATATCAATTTAAAAATTGGGATTGCATCATCAATCATTCTAGCGTTGGCCAAAGACACCGCATGCCACTACTTCATCTCAAGAAAATCAGGAAACATATTCGATGGCGCGCTTTAAGCGATTAATTACCCAACCTGGACAAACCAGAGCCAAAAAGAAATATTTGTTCTCAGAATTGAAAGTACTCAGAAAAAGACTTTGATTTTTAATTCTGAGAGCTTTCATTTCTGAGACCTAATAAGTCTTTGTTCTTTGGGCAAGAAAAAAACTGCATAGGTACTAATTACACAATCACCCAATAAACCGATTACCAAAAAAA
>JAFGID010000120.1 GCA_016929735.1 Ignavibacteriales bacterium
ATTAACTAATGTTGCGATTTCTTGTCCAAGCACATTGTAAATTTTTATCTGAACCAAACTGCTTACTGGTAACTGATAACTGATTACTGTCGAAGGATTAAATGGATTTGGGTAGTTCTGTTCAAGAGAAAACTCTTTCGGTATTATATCAGTCTTTTCTTCTTCTATCTCAACAACATTTTTGAATTTACCTATTGTCACGGCTTGCTCAAGAATATAGGTTGTTTTATTTCCACTATTATCAACAGCAGAAAACCTTATATCTAATGCAGATGAGTCAGAATTTGTAAATGATGAAATATTTACTCTATATAATTCACCAATAATTGCATCAGATAAAACCTTGGTAAGGGATAACTCCTGCCAATTATCTGTAAAATGTTCTTTTATGAAAAATTTGGTTGAATCGTTAATTATTGTTCCATAATTAAAATAGTCCTCAATAACTGAAAATTGAATATATGCTGATTCATTTTTCTTTAAGTTGCTTGTTGGAGCACCTTGAGAATTTCTAATCTGTAAAGATGTTATATATGGTGAGTTAGCATCTGTATTATTAAGATCAAATTCACTAATTATTTTTGAAGTACTGTTGCATCCATTGACAGTATATGATTGGTTATAAACAATTAACTTATATTTGCCTGCAGCAACATCCATAGGATTGAAGTCAACAAGATTTGCGCTTGAAATTAAAATGTCATTTTTATCAAAAACTTGAATATAGGAATGATAATAATCTCGTTCTCGCCATTCCTTCATTTGACCATAATAATATGGCCATATAAAAATGTTTGAGTTACTATAGTAATTATTCATACCATAAATATCAGAATAAATAGCACCATCACCTAAAACTAAAGTATCATTCGTGTGTGCAAAGAATAAATCAGGGGTTTTATTAAATAAATAAAATGATAAACTATCTGAATGCAATCTGAAAAAGTCTGTGCTGTAATTATATTCCCACTCGGATAGAGAGTTTATTGTGCTAATCATTAAAGTAGTGTTTATTTTATTATCTATTGGTACATTTAAAAAAGTTTCGCCAAACCATCCACTACTGCTAATATTCATTCCCCAAGCAAATCCAAAACCAAAATTTTCTTCTATAATTATTGTATTATACGGAAAAATTATTGGTTCAGTCGCTCCTTTTGGTATTAAGCAATTTAATTGTTGCTTATATAAACTTAAATAATCATTAGTAAACTCTACATTGCTGTTTATACCTTTGATTTCGTTATTACAATTGGATACATATATTTTATTATTATTCAAGCTTGGAACAAATTCAGCACCTCGAAAAGTAATTTTATCGCTTACATCATTTGTAATAAATGAGGAGTTCCAACCAAGAAATCCACCAATTCCACTGTATTGGTCAATTACATATAAATTAGTAGAATAATTTTCTAATCCAGATAAAAATTGACCTGCCTTATCTTTACCTTTGTATAAAATTTGGTGTGTTGCTTCATTAAAGTTTATTGATATATTATTTTGAGTTGCTGTATTAACGCTATCTTTAAAGATTAATTTTACAGGGTCATCCCAAAGATAATAACTATTTAAAAAATATAAACCACCTGGTAAAATAACTTCTGCAGTATATTCATCGAGCCAATCTGCCACCCAATCATCTGTCGAAAAATTAGCATTATATATTCGAAAGGAAGGATATGAATAATTAAAAGTTAAAGTTAACTTTGCAGCCTTAACAAAAGCCCAAGGTAGATGTAATGTGTCCTCTGTCCCATATATATTTACATTACCATAGTAACTCATTGGTCGCTCTGTCGGATATGGTAATACTGAATTATCAACTTGTAATGTATATATCACCTTTTGCGTGTTACCAGAACTTAATGAAAAACTTGTCGGATTTGCATTTAATGTAATACCACTCTGTAAACCACTTATTGAAATATTATAATTTTGTGAAACATTATCATAATTTTTTACTTCAACTGTATCATTAATTGTCCATATTGTTTGACTGACATCATCTAATCCAAAACTTAAACTTGAAGGCACTATGGTAGTTGATACTGTCGCAGAACCAAAGGCATCTATTCTGCCACTCCCTTGTGTCATTACATCATATCCTAAATCTTTTGCTGTCGTCATTACTGCTGATTTTATCTCAAATGGTGTCCAAGTTGGACGTAATTGCTTAAGCAAAGCACATAATCCTGCTACATGTGGCGCCGCCATTGAGGTTCCACTCATTTTACCATAACTATTGCTTAATATTGAAGAATTTATGCTTCTGCCTGGAGCTAATACATCTGGCTTTATTGAATATATTTTCGTATTTGGTTTTCTTGAACTAAAATATGATATTATATCTGTTTTATCTGAAGAACCAACTGTTATTGCATTTCTTGATGTACCAGGACTTCCTATTGTATTGTAGTCATAATCATTTCCTGCCGCGATAGTAAATATGACTCCAAGTTCAACTGCGTTATCTACTGCCGTACTTAGTTCATCATCGGGATTGCCCCATCCTCCTAAACTCATATTTACTACATCTAATTTATCACTTTTATTTCCATCATTGTTTGGATCTACACAACGCTCTATTGCTGCCAATATATCTGTATCATAACCCCAACCATCCGCACTTAAAACTTTGTAAGCATACAATTTTGCTTTAGGTGCCACACCTTGTATTACTTCATTGTCTCCGGCAGATATGCCTGCAACATGTGTTCCATGTCCATGATCATCCATAGGATCAGCATCATTATTATAAAAATCATACCCACCCTCTACTTTATAACCTATTCCAAACCCTCCTCCTAATGCTGGATGGAAATAATCTATTCCTGTATCTATTATGCCTATCCTTATGCCTTCTCCTTTTACTCCTAAATCTAACCATACCTTGTCAGCACCTATCAATGGTACACTTTCATCTAATGTTATTTCTTTTTTGTTATTTGTATGAATTCTTTTTACATAATCTAATTTCTCTATCTCACCAAGCATACCTTTCGGAATAACTATATTTACTCCATTAAATACTTTATAATATTCTCTTTTTATTTCAGGTGATTTTAACTCGACTCCTTTAACATTTGTTCTTGCCTCTGAATGTATTTTACTCAAATCCCCTTCAAATTTTGAAAATGTTGACTGATAACTTTCTGGGGAAGAATTTAACATTATTTTCTTCTGCTGTTTTACGAACATTGGCTCTTCAGTAAATTCCACTATTATATCCATCTCTTCCGTTAAATCGATATCCCATACTTTATAGTCACCATTTTTATCTACGAAATAATAATACTTATGTCCAGGTTCTTGTTGAATTAAATTTATTCTTTGTTTTTCATTTTGAGACTCAGTATCTCTTAAATGACATTTCGATTTGATTTTGCCTTTATCCAAGACCTGTGAATAACTTAACAATAATGGTATTAAGAAGCACACAAAAAATAATTTGATTCTCATTTTTTTTACTCCTTAAAAATTAGTAAATCTCATCCATCAAGGAATGTAAGAATTTTAAATATAATATTTAGTTAATGGCATTAGGCAAAACACCCAATGCCATTAAATATTTTAAGTAATTCCTACTTTAACAAAATCATCTTCTTTGTTTCAGAAAATTTTTCCGTTTCAATTCTATAAAAATATATTCCACTCGAAAGATGACTTGCATTAAAATCAACTGTATGTACTCCTGCATTCATCTGTGCATTTTTCAACAATGCTACTTGCTCGCCAAGGATATTGTAAACTGATAATTTAACTATACTTGCTTCTGGTAAGTTGAAACTTATTTTCGTAGATGGATTAAATGGATTAGGATAGTTCTGAGAAAGATAGAATTCAGTTGGTGAATTTTTAAATTCCTCATCTAATTCGTTTACACCATATTGAACATCTATATTTTTCAATAATGTTGTTTTTTGATTTGGATCAAAATATATATTACTATTAGATTGTTTCTCATCGAATGTAAAAGTAATAACCTCATATTCTTTTTTATCGAGATTAATTATTTTAAAATCACCTTCTCCATTTGAATATGTACAATAAATTGGATTCCCAACATTATCTTTGACATATATAAATACTCCTGATTCTGGTACTTGTTCGTTTACTGTCAAACCAGTAATCAAACTATTTAGATCTACATTCATTATTTTGACTAATTCAGCATTTATGTTCTCAACATTACCTGCAACATTTATTAAATCTGCTTCTTCTCCAATAAGTTTATTATTATAAAACTCGTATATATATCCATCGGCTGTAAATAATAATTTATAATTACCATTTGATAATGCATTTAATGAATACTGACCTGAAGAATTTGTATATGTATAAAATAGCGACTTATCACCTGTATTTTGTGCAACAACAAAAGCATTTTTTATTGGATTATTGCTTGATTCATCTTTAATAACTCCACTTAATGTATTACCTAATCCACCTGATGTACTTCTTAATGAAAAACCAACTGAAAATGTATTTGAATTTCCTCCAATATAAAATGACTTAGCTTCGGTAATTGCATCTGTTCCATTATAAAATTGCTTGACATATCCGTCCTTTTCTGCGACGACAACTACCTCTCTTACGGGAATTATTGGTAAATCATTCTGATCTACTTCAAGAGTAAAATTACCATTTACATCAGTTGTTGTTTCCAAATTGATCGTTTCGTTTAAATCTGCATCTTGCCTAATAAATTGAATTTTTACTTTAGTATCTGCTAGAGCAAGACTATCAACATCACCTACAAAACCAGTAAATGATGTGATATAATTTGATCCTTCAACGGGGATTGTCATTAGCAGTGTTTCTGTTGTTTCATCGCTTACAGTTATTGGAGTCGCATCCGAAACTGAATATGCATCGTTATAAAATTCTTTATAAAATAAACCACTTCCATATTCATATTCTAGAAACATATGGTAAATAATATTATTTTCGACTAATTTCGAAAAATTTCCATTTGCATCGGTATATACCTCATAAGTATGTTCTGGTAGATTTACTTGCAAAGAATCCACAGAAATGTAACCAACAAAAGTCAATTTAGCTCCTTCGACTGGATCACTACTACCAGCAAATTGTACTTGTCCAGTTATTTCTTTCATATCCTTTAAGTTAAACGAATTATCATATAAATTCTGTGCAATTTGAGAATATTCTTTTAGTAAAGTTACTGCTTCAAGATTATCGATACCTTCTGTTCCACCCGCAGCTATTTGTGCAATAACAATCTCTTGCTCTTCCATTGGCTTCATATCAAACGGACCTGAAGAAAATCCATTTCTTCTGTCTCCTGCTGGGTGGATTTGTCCATCAATCCAACCTGTTCCAGTAACCGGGTCACCAGCTAAGGTGAACTTTGTTGTATCACCTATAGGTGAAATAAAATAGTTCCCATCTGCTGTAAATCCCTGCATATAATTATAAAATTCAATTGTCCCTTGATAAAGCCCTAATTTGGGATCACGATAAATTGGATCTCCACAGACGTAAAAATAATGTGAAAATGCAGGAAGATTCTTTTTACCTTGAATTTTAACTCCATTGTAAATTCCTATATCAGTATGCTTGCCATCAATTATGGGTCCTTGAAAATAATCAAACCCGACTGCTGCCAAATTAGATCCATATACAGCATCTGTAGCAAAAGCATTATATCCAAAACATAAATTCAAATTTGTATCACATCCAGCAAAGTCATCAACTGCGTTGCCTATATCAAAATCATTCCACAACAAAACAAACATATCTTTTATTGTATCATTGCTTCGATTGACTAATTTATATTTTTTAAATATCATGTTCTCATAATCTGGCTTATCTTTATAAGCCCAAACCGTCAGTTGCATTTCAAGTCCTAATGGTAATGATCCATGTAAGTGTTGTGTTTGTACAGGATCTAAATCATTTGTAACCAACCAAATTGTTTGATCCGCACCAGGAAAACCGGGTATGTCAATATCGGGATTATAAAAACCATCGTTATCAATATCTTCATAAGGTGCACCCCATTCTGCTGGCCAAGTATTCCAATTTGAATTGTCATCCCTGTTTACTTTAAAAAGATTTTGGTTATTTGGATCATCTGCTGAACCATTTTGTAAAATTCTGCCTGGTTTCAAACCACTTCTGTAATTCGAGCCTCCAACTTTAATTACTCCATTTTGAACTCCACCCCAGACCAAACCACTCTCGAATATTAAAGTCTTCCCACTGCCTTTTGGATATTCAAAACCAGCATAACCCGTATCAGAAATGTCACATTCCCCATTATACCAGATATAAGTGGAAATATTGTTAATATCCATTTTTTGTAAAATGGATTGAGTAGATTGAGCACTAATTTGCCCTAATGATAAAAACAATAAAAGAATAAATAACTTTTTCATTTCCTGCTCCTTTAACTTGTTAAAAATTATTTTAATAAAATCATTTTCTTGGTTTCTACAAATTTACCTGCTTCTAATCTATAGAAATAAATGCCACTTGAAAGATGACTAGCATTAAATTCTACTTTATGCAATCCAGCATTCATTTGTTCATTCTTTAATAATGCAACCTGTTCGCCAAGTATGTTATAAACTGATAGCTTAACAACACCTGCCTCTGGTAGTGAAAATTTTATTGCCGTACTTGGATTAAATGG
>JAFGID010000121.1 GCA_016929735.1 Ignavibacteriales bacterium
AAAAGCGAAGGAAAACCCGAAAATTGAACTTCTAAAAATTCAAAATTGTAAGAATGTATTTATTCAATCAGTAGAAGCGATTTTGCAGAAGGAAAACATAACATTTAAATATCGAGACATTACTATTCAACCGGAAGATAAAATTACAAATGAAAACAATACTGAGAAAGAAAACAAAAATGCAATTATTGAATATGGTGGTTTGTATATAGATTGTATTCCGTGGGCAGATATTTATATAGATAATAAAAAAATTGAAACAACACCTTTGAGTAAAAATTTAGATTTGAAAGTAGGTTCTTATGAACTAAAATTGATAAATCCTGATTTTCCCGTTTACACAAAAATCATAAATATTAAAAAGAATGATGTCCTAAATTTATCAGTAAATTTAGAAAACCTGATTTCTTTCATTACTTTCAAAATATATCCGTGGGGTAAAGTTTATATTGATGGTGAATATCTAGGGGATACACCTTTCAGTACTAAAATTAAACTTTCCATTGGAAAACATTTGATTGTTATTAAAAATCCTGAATATGAAGATTTTGCTAAGGAAGTTACCTTAAAAGAAAATGAAAACTTTATCTTTGAATATAGATTTGAATAATGAAAAAAAGTAAAATTTTAATATTATTATTTTGTGTATATATTTTATCACCAAATGTTTTTTGTCAAGTACGAGATAAAATAGACTACCTTCATAATCAATATGAAAAATTTGAATATAAAGTTGCTGTTGAAACAGCAGATTATTTACTTAATATTAAAGATAGTCTTTCTGTTGATGAAGTATTAGATGTATTAGTCCTTAAATCAATTTCTCATTATTCTTTAAATGAAATGAAATCGGCAAAAAGATGTTTTATCGAAATTTTAAAAATTCAGGATACATATCAATTAGATAAATCAAAAATATCACCAAAGATAATAACGTTCTTTGAAGAAACTCGCGAAGATTATTCACAAATTGCAAGAGATTTTAAAACTGAGGAAAATATTTCAGATTCACTTTTTGTTGAGCAAATAAAAATAACTGAAATGAAAAGCGATCTATTTAAGACTGCTTTTATTAAATCAGTGATTTTTCCAGGCTGGGGTCATTTTGAAATTGGCAATAATACAAAAGGTTGGATATTAAGTTCTTTAAATGCAGTAAACCTTGGGACACTAATATATTTTGTTTTTGATTGTAGTAAAAAAGAAAAAGCATATTTGAACGAAACGAATTTTGAATTAATTGAAAGTAAGTACAATCAATATAATTCATCATATAAAACTCGAAATATTTTGTTTCTTTCTTACCTCGCAATTTGGCTCTATACTCAAGTTGATATTTGGTTTTTTTCTGAAGAAAAAATTAATGCATATTTTTCTGTAGGAGAAAATCCAGATGAGTTTAGAGGAATTTCTCTGACCTTTAACTATCAGTTTTAATAATATTAAAAACGAAAATTTTTCGCATTCCGCAAAAATTTCTTATTGACTATATTTTTTTCAACTTTTCATTCTTTGAATTTTCTGTGTTGACCCAATTAACTCCTTATATTTGAAGAAGTTATAGGTATCAATTCTCTACCTATCTTTAAAAGGAATTCATTAAAATTTTGGCTTGATAATTGACTTAATTGCCACAAATTATTTATATCAAGAGGTAATTATGAAAAAAGTATTTATTTCGATGTTCTTTTTACTATTCACCTTTTCTTACTTAAATTCACAAGTTCCTTACATTTGGCACATCTATAAAAATCTAAAATTTCCAGTAGCGGGGGGGCAGATTGTGGTTAGAGATTCAACTGTTTATATCTTCGGTGGGTATTCTGATTCAACACAAAGTTATGTTGACTGGATACAAAAATATGACCCGATTGGAAAAGATTGGAGTATTGTTGCCAAAATGAAAAATGTAAGGTACGGACTTGTAGCGGACATCTATCAGGAACAAGTATTTTATTATGGTGATGTTGAATATCCCGATTTTGGATTGTTCGGACTTGAAAAGTGGAATTTCGATCCACTTATCTATCCATCTACACATAATTATAATATAAATTTCGACAGAGTTTTTTCTACAGGCAATATTTATAATGGAAAATTTTACATAATCGGTGGCGATAGTTATTTTGTTGAGGATTCTCTTCTAAATTATATTGTTGAATATGATATTGCGACATCAACAGTAACATTTAAAAGTAATTTTACTTTTAATCCTAGCAATAAGCCATTTCGGCAAATGTCTGCGATGCTTGGTGATGATATCTATATTTTCGGGGGAGTAATAACTGGAATTTCAAAAAACATTTATAAATTTAATACAACAGAGCATACTTTGGAATTATTACCTATTCAATTATTAAAGGCGAGAGCATCAGGCAATGCAGTTGCTATAAGTGAGAATGAAATTATGATAATTGGCGGATTTGATGAGTCGGGGAAAAAAATCGGTCCGACGGAAATATTTGTCAAAAGTGATACAGGGTATCAGATTAAGCCTGGTCCCAGTATAAACATATCACGCTCTGAATCAATGGCTTTTATTATTGGAAAAAATCTTTATATTGCTGGTGGTAGGGATGATGATGGTAATATAGTTGAAGAAACAGAAATGTTCATACTTGAATCCACAACAGATATTGAGCAAGATAAAAACTCAACAATTACTAATTTTGAATTATCCCAAAACTATCCCAATCCATTTAATCCAAGTACGGCAATAAAATTTTCACTACCAGAGGCAAGTGTTGTTAAGCTATCAGTTTATAACATACTTGGCGAGCAGGTTGCATTATTAAAGAATGAACAGATGAATGCTGGATTGCATTCAGTAGAATTTAATGCTAGTCATCTTTCAAGTGGCATTTATCTCTATAGATTAGAAGCAGATAAATTTACAGAAACTAAGAAAATGATTTTATTAAAATAATTTTATAAATAAAAATAGGAGATTAAGATGAAAGTATTAAAAAAGTATTTTATTGCAAATCTTTTGCTAATATATTTTGTATCAACCAACATAATAGCACAAGAAAAAATCAATAGTTATGATATTATAGTTAAGGGGAATATAATAGAGGATGTGTATAATCAACCAGTTGATGAAGTTCTTATGGGAATATATGGTAAATTCCAATGCTGGAAAAATGTAACCACTGATAAAGAAGGAGATTATGAGATTACGCTAACAGATAACGAACTTTATAATGATAGTCTTGATTATATAATAGTATATGTACAAAAAGATGTATTTTACATTCCACAAACATTCTATTTAAAGGAAAATTGTTTTGAGGCTGATACAATTTCAATAACAGCAAATACACAGACAATAGAAAATATTGATTTTATCTTGCATACAGGTTTTGAAGTTGACACAATTGGTATAAAAGGATATTTATATGGTACAGATGGGGATACAACAGTAGGATTAGGTAACGCATTGATTGTTGTTCAAAATAAATACGATCCTAATAATTTAAGATATACTTTTACATTAGACAAGGACAACACTGAAACTTTTATTTATGGTGTTCAAAACAAAGGTTTCTTTTATATCAATAATTTGATACCTTCTGAATATTATGTTCTTTTTACCGCTGAAGGTTATCACCCAGAATTTTTTGATGATGTTCAAGTATTGGAAAATGCAACACCAATTGACTTTATGGTAATTAATAGCATTACTGCAACCTTGGATAAAATAAATCCTGATAGTTACAATAACCAATATGTTGCAGGCAAAATTATAAATGATGAAGGCAGTAGGATTTCAGGTGCAGTAGTGATAATAAAAGACCAACTTGATAAACTGGTTAGTTCCGCAGTTTCCAAACATGATGGTTCATACATGCTTGATTATTTAATTGGTGGAAACTATAACTTGAGTGTTTCTCGTTTTAATTACGAATCAAAATTTGAATCGTTTAATTTACCTGTTGGTACAAATTTAAATAATAAAAACATTGTTTTGGAAAACTTATTAGGTATTGAGGAAAATAATGTAATCAACGAATATAAATTATCTCAAAATTATCCCAACCCATTTAATCCAAGTACGGCAATAAAATTTTCACTACCAGAGGCA
>JAFGID010000122.1 GCA_016929735.1 Ignavibacteriales bacterium
AATATGTCAACGTAGCATCACCATCTTTTTTTTGTTCTAAAAATAATAAAGGAGTAAGTGAAGCTGAACTATCTTTTACAAACGTAACACCATTACCTTGCACAACAAAATTTGTATCACCGTTATTATCTTGAACATTAAAAGAAACATATCTCGTATTTGCACCAAGTTTTACATCGACATTTTGAGCTTGTAAAGCTGTAAAAGCAATTAATAATACCAAAAAGAAAAATAGTTTTTTCATTTTAGAAATCTCCTTTCATTAATTAAAAAATAGTAAATTATTGAATATACGTATGTATAAAAATCATGAAAAGTGAGATTTTGATTTCATAGGCAGCCTCCATTTTCTTTTTAATTTACAAATATTTTAAAAAGGAAAATAGGACTATATAAGAAACGATAACGGAGGTAAAAAAGAGAACCCCGAATTGACTATACAAAATTAATGAAAATATTTAACAATAATTCAAGTTATTTGATTTTTTTTATAAATAATCTATTTCTTTAAAACATCTAATTGTCTTTTTTAGGAAGTGCATTTTAATCGTAAGATGACAAGTTCTAATTTGTTAAATTATTAAGATACAACAAATTATAAAAGAATTTTTGTAGAAAAAATATGGAAGATAAATGAGTTAATATTAGAAACTTTTAAAAAAAATAATTATGTCAATTGAACCCTTCTCTTCATTCAAAGATAAACTTATCGAAGTATCTCATTTTTTTATCTAATTGAGATAACACAATCCAATAAATCTTACTTCAGTATGACTGCAGTGTATTTATTCAAAGTCCTGAATATTTTTTATAATTCAATTCTATTTAATACAGCCCTACCTATGGTAGCTATATCGGAGAATTCTAAATCACCACCAACAGGAATGCCTCTTGCAATACGGCTGACCTTAATCTTTAAATGTTTAATTAATTTTGCCAAGTAAAGTGAAGTTGCCTCTCCTTCTGTATCTGGATTTAATGCGAGAACTACTTCTTGAATACCATCAGTTTTCAATCGGTCTAGCAATTCATTTACCTTGAGATTTTCTACATTCATACCATCAAGTGGAGAAAGGACACCTCCTAAAACATGGTAAAGACCGTTATACTCGTTTGTCCGTTCAATTGCAATTACATCGCTTATATCTTCAACAACACAAATTAAAGTTTTATCTCTTTTTTCACTTTTACAAATATCACAATAATCTTCAACTGATAAGTTATAACATTGCTTGCAGAATTTTACATTTTCTTTGAGTTCTACAAGTGAGTTTATAAGATCATTAAAATATTTCGCATCACCTTTCAACAAATAAATAGCAAGTCGTTGAGCAGTCTTACGCCCAATCGATGGTAATTTGCATAGTTCTTCAATTGCTTTTTGTAATGGTTCAGCAATTAGCAATTTCAAAATCCTGGAATGTTCATACCGGGAGGTACCATTCCCTTTGTTACACTTGCCATTTCTTCCTCAGCCATTTTACTCGCAGCTTCGATTGCTTTATTAACTGCGGCAACGACTAAATCTTCTAACATTTCCTTATCATTTGAGTTGATTAGTTCTTGGTCAATCAGAATGTTAACAATTTCTTTTCTTCCATTAGCAACAGCTTTGACCATTCCACCACCGCTCTCAGCTTCAACTTGCTTTTCTGCGAGTTCTTCCTGTACTCTTGCCATATCATTTTGCAATTTCTGTAATTGCTTCATCATTTCATTCATCTGAAATTTCATTTTTCCTCTAAATTAGATAATTTTATAATTTCTAAATGCAATTTATCAAAAAAAAAGAATTATAAGAAATTCAATAAATAAAATATTAAATTTGTTATTGAATTTTTACAAATTATTTTTATAAAAGGTAATAATTTGATTGCAAAATACGGTTACAACACAGTCGGTATTATTTCGATAATAGTAGCGTTTTTCTTAGTTTTATTTCTTGCTATCGAAAGTGGCTTTATTAGATGGAGTATATTCTTTATTAGCACGATATTTTTTATCTTAACACTATATTTTTTTCGCGACCCTGAAAGAAATATTCCTGAAAGGGATGATATCATTGTGTCACCTGCAGATGGAAAAATAATAAATATCGAAGAAATTGATTCCAATTCTTATGTAAAAGAAAAGGCATATAAAATTGCAATTTTTATGTCTCCCTTAAATGTTCACGTAAATAGAATCCCAATTGATGGAAGAGTTGATTACCTAAATTACATACCGGGTGAATACTTGATGGCTTTTCATGAAAAATCAGACGAGAGAAACGAAAGAAATGAAATTGGAATTATATCGAGACATGGGCGAGTATATTTCTGTCAGATTGCCGGTTTCGTTGCAAGAAGAATTGAATGTGAATTGGAACTAGTGCAAGAAGTTAAAATGGGCGAACGATTTGGAATGATAAAATTTGGAAGCAGAGTAGATGTTGTTGTTCCGGTTAAATGGAATTTAAAAGTTACGAAAGGGCAAAGAGTAGTGGCAGGTGAGACCATATTATTCGAGAAAGAATGAAAAAATATTTTAAAAAATCAATAATTCCTAATGGCATTACTGCATTCAATTTATTCTGCGGTTTTTTAGCAATTATTTTCTCTATCGAACCAAATCTTTATGATTTTGAATTACCATTATTCGGTTCAATAATAGTTACCAACATCCACATCTCTGGTGCTCTTATAATTATGGCTGCAATTTTTGATTCTGTTGACGGATTAGTTGCAAGATTGATTGGCGTTAGCAGCCGCTTCGGTGTTGAACTTGACTCTTTAAGCGATGTAGTTAGTTTTGGCGCTGCACCGTCTTTTCTCTTATATCAAAGTTATTTATATCAATTTGGAGTAATAGGGATCATTGTAAGTTCTTTACCTCTTATATTCGGCACATTTCGACTTGCAAATTTCAATATTAAATTGAAAAGTCTAGACGAGAAACATGATTTTAGCGGATTACCGATTCCTGTTAGCGCATTAACAAATGTAACATTTGTTCTTACCTATTACAAAATTGACAGGATTGTTGAACCTGCAAACTATTTTGTTATTCCAATAATCATAGTTACATCAATTTTAATGGTGAGCAAGATAAGATATAACACTTTACCGAATGTAGAGAGCAATACGACAAGATCTAATTTAATTTATGTCCTTGTTATTATAAGTTTAGGTGCTATAATTATACTTACAGATTTTACCGCACTTTTTTATATGTTTGTTGTATTTGTTTGTTATGGATTTTTCAGATATTTAATTTTATTAATTACAAAAAATAATGATAAAAAACAAAGGAAATAAAAATTGTATAAAGTAAAAGTAATTGTAAAACGAAGAGCCGCTATATTAGACCCTCAAGGCAAAGCAGCTGAGCAAGGAGCAAAACTTCTTGGTTTTAATAATATCAGCGGTACAAGAATAAACAAGGTCATTGAATTTTTTGTAAATGTTGATGATAAGAAACTCGCGGAAAAAGAAGTGAAAGAATACTGCGAAAAATTATTATCTAATCCGAATATCGAAGATTTTGAATATACTTTGGAAGAAACAAAATGAAAATCAAGTTTGGTGTAGTCGTCTTTCCCGGTTCAAATTGCGACCACGATGCTTTTTACGTAGCAAAGAAAATTTTAGCTAAAGATGCTGAATTTCTCTGGCATAAGGATACTGATTTAAAAAATTCTGATGTCGTAATACTTCCAGGTGGATTTTCCTATGGAGATTACTTACGTACTGGTGCTATTGCCAGATTTTCACCCATTATGGAAAAAGTTATTGAGTTTGCAGAAAAAGGTGGAATTGTTATCGGCATTTGTAATGGTTTTCAAATTCTTCTTGAAGCAAACCTGCTACCGGGTGTTATGCTGATGAATAAAAATTTGAAATTTATTTGTAAGGATGTTTTTTTATCTGTCGAAAACAGTAATACAATTTTTACAAGCGAAATAAACAAGAAAGTGGTAAAGATTCCTATTGCTCATGCTGAAGGAAATTATTTTGCTGAGGATTCTATATTAGATGATTTAGTAAAAAATAATCAAATTGTTTTCAAGTATTGTTCTTCTAAATGTGAAGTATCAGAAAAATTTAATCCGAATGGCTCTTTGATGAACATAGCTGGAATCATAAATAAAAACGGAAACGTCCTGGGTATGATGCCTCATCCCGAAAGATGTTGTGATTTAGTTTTGGGAAAGACAGATGGTTTGATGCTATTTAAATCTGTAATTAAAAATTTAACAAAATAAATTAGAGAGGTTAATATGTTTGCATTTTTTCAAAATCTTGGTTTTTGGGAAATAATGATAATCGTTCTGGTTATTCTGCTTTTGTTTGGTGCGAAAAAAATTCCCGAACTTGCAAGAGGTGTAGGAAAAGGAATGAAAGAATTTAAGAAAGCGGTAAAAGATGTAGAGGATGATATTAAGATTGAAGATGAAGATGAAAAATCAAAAAAAGATATTAAGGGATAATAATAATTTTATGTTTAATTGTTTGTTGTTAATTTGGAAAAAGTTTGATTAATTATAAAAATCATAGAGAGAAAATTGATAAAATTCTGAAGAAAGAAATTTCTCTTCAGGATAATGTACAATATTTTTTAAATCGTATTGAAGAAAATAATAATCTTAATGCTTTTAACTTTGTCTTTCCCGAATGCATAGATAAAGCTAAAGAAATTGAAAATAAAATTTTATCAGGAAAATATGGTAAACTTGCGGGAATGGTGATTGCTATTAAGGATGTCCTTGCAATAAAAGATAAACCTCTTACCTGCTCATCAAATATTTTAAAAAACTTTGTTTCAATCTACGATGCTACAGTTATTCAAAAACTAATTAAAGAAGATGCAATAATTATTGGAAAAACTAATTGTGATGAATTTGCAATGGGTTCTTCAAACGAAAATTCAAAATTTGGAAATGTACTTAATCCTTACGATAATACAAGAGTACCCGGTGGCTCAAGCGGTGGTTCAGCAGTAGCAGTTGCAGCAGATTTATGCGATGTTTCTTTCGGCACAGACACGGGTGGTTCAATTCGTCAACCTGCTGCATTTTGCGGTGTTTTTGGATTGAAGCCGACTTATGGCAGAGTATCAAGATATGGACTAACAGCATTTGCATCTTCATTTGATTCAATTGGACCATTTGCAAAATCAACAGAAGATACTGCATTGATTTTATCGGTCATAGCAGGAATTGATAAACACGATTCAACGAGCAGTAATAATCCCGTTACTGATTATATGAATAATTTGGAATTAAACAAAAAGCTTACAATCGGAATTCCTAAAGAATACTTCACTGAAGGATTAAATGAGGAAATAAAAAATTCGATATTTGACATAATTGATAAATTAAAAAATAATGGTTTTGAATTTAAAGAAATTACTTTGCCTCATAATCAATATACCATTGCGACATATTATATTTTGACAACAGCAGAAGCTTCAGCAAACTTAGCAAGATATGACGGAGCAAGATATGGTTATAGAATTGAAAATCCAAAAAATCTTTTGGATATGTATATTGAATCGCGTTCAAAAGGATTTGGGAAAGAAGTAAAAAGAAGAATTATGCTCGGTACTTATGTTCTTTCTTCCGGTTATTATGATGCATATTATAAAAAAGCACAAAAAGTGAGACAACTCATAAAGAATGATTTTATCAATGCATTTAAATCTGTGGATGTAATAATTACACCGACAACTCCAACAACAGCTTTTAAAATCGGTGAGAATATAGATGACCCGTTACAAATGTATTTAAACGATATTTACACTACATCAATAAATTTAGCAGGAATACCTGCTATAAATATTCCAATAGGAAAAGATAAAAATAATTTACCTATTGGGATGCAAATTTTAGCTAATCAATTTGAAGAAGACAAATTATTGCAGATGAGTTATTTTATTGAAAAAAATAGATTACTATCTCACTAAACACTACCAGAAAGTACAATTAGTAAAACACCCGTGAACATCAAAGTTGCACCAACCATTCTTTGTTTAATATTTTTCTCACCCAGATAAATATGACCAAGAAAAACTGAGATTAATCCTGACAATCTTTTCAAAGCAACCACATAAGCAACCAACGTCATCGAAAGTGCTAGCATATGAAATATGAACGAAAAAGCAGAAAAGGAACTCACCGCCAGTAAATGATTTTTCTTTGCAAATATCAGTTTCCAGTTATTTTTTTTCTGTGCTTTTAATACAATTGATAAAGTAATGAAAATAAATGCATTCACAAAGGCAATATGCTGCAACACAGATGAATTTGTTATTGATATTTTATCGAAGTTGGCAGATATACTCCAAATAAAAGCAACAACTAACATATATCTCGTTCCTTTGTTTTTTAACAAGGATTTAAAAGGTTCAAAGATATTCTTACCCTTTAAATCAATATTAAGAGTATATGAACCTATAACAATGATTATTACACCAATTAATCCCATAGTATTCGGAAATTCACCAACCATTATTGGACTTGTAACTAATAAAAACAAAGGAGTAAAACTCAACATTGGCATAACTTCGGAAATATCACCTTTCGAAATTGCACGCATAAAGATTATGGTCGCTGCAAGATTTATAATTCCCGAACCAGAAACACCTATAAAAAAGTTTGTGTTAAATTTAAGTTCGATAAAAAAAATGAAAGGAGTAAAAAACAGAAACGGGACAAAATTATTTGCCCAAGAAAGTACTATTGGTTCGACATCTCTTGATGTTATTTTAGCAAATAAACTTTTAAATCCTTCGGAAACAGGATTTAATAATGCAAATAATATCCACATTTCTTCTAATGCTTAATGAAATAAAGCTTAATGGTTAAGTTTTTAGATGTTATCTAACAACATGAAATTATTTTCTTTTATTTTTAATGCAATATCGGTTTTATTTTCAAATTCACATATTTTAAGAATAGGACACTTATTGCAAATTGGATTACTAGGTTTACAGTATTCCCTGCCCAATCTTATCAGATTTGTATGGAAAGAATGAGAAATACCCTCAGGTAAATTTTCGTTTATTGCATAATATGACCTTTCAGGAGTTGAAGTGCTAACAAGTCCGATTCGATTCAAAGTTCTATGAACATGCGTATCAACGGGACAGACATTTCTATTCAAAGAAAACAATAAAACGCAAGATGCAGTTTTAACACCTATGCCTTTTATTTTTGTCAATTCTTCAATTATTTTCTCATTCGTAAAGTTTTTAATAAAGTCTAAAGATACTTTACCATATTTTTTATTTAATTCTGATACTAAAGTTTTGATTGTTTTTGATTTTTGTTCAGCAAGTCCTGCAACTTTAATTACTCTTTCAATTTTTCGTCTATCTTCTTTTAATAATAAAGTCCAATCAGAATATTTTGCTTTTAAGTTTTTATAGGCTTGATACGAGTTTTTATCGTTTGTATTTTGTGATAGAATTGTTGCCAGCAATAAATCAAGCGGTTTGGAATTTTTTCTTTTCGGAATACCAAATTGTTTTTTCAACAATAAATCTATTTTTATAATCTTTTTGTTTATCATAATAATTTAATAAATACAAAAAACTATTTTTTACTATCATCAATTTGCATTATTACATCCCCCTTCTGAACCTCTGATGTATGCTCAATTAATATATTAACAACCTTACCTGTAAATTCAGACAATATCTCTTCAGTCCCATAGTTTGTAAAAACATATGCCAATCGTTGTCCTTTTTTCACTTTATCATTTAGTTTAACAGGTGGTTCTGGATTTAGATACCCAAGAGAATAAAATATCTTTCCTCTTGCTTTAACTTTTACTAATTTATATTTCTTATCATCAATCAGTGTTGGTTTTTTCTTTTCTTCCTTTTTAGGTTCCGCTGTTTCTGTTGATTTAATTGTTGTGGCTTGTTTCTTCACTCTTTCCAATTCATCAAAAAATCTTTGTTTCGCAACACCCGATTTGTAATCTCTGTACTGTCTGTCGTGCATAGCAAGTTCAAATAATTCTTCTTCATCTGTTCCGAATTCCCATTTTTTATCTACCATTTCTTTTTTGTACGTTTCCAACGCATCGGGAAATGCATCTTGCGGAACACCCTGATAAAATTCTTTTCCTTCCTGTTTGGCGATTTCAATAATCTCAGGTGCTAACGGTCCTGGCAGCTGCCCTGCAGTTCCAAGAATCATATTCCAACTATTATTATCAATTATTGTATACCTTTCTTTCCCTTGAACCATTTGCAAAATATTCATCAGTGCAATATTTTTTACATATTGGCTAAATGGAGTAACAAGTGGCGGATACCCAAGTTTTGGCCAGATGTAACCCACTTCTTCAAATAACCAGACCAACATTTCATCTTCGCTTTTTTCCGGTTGATTGTTTGCCTTTAATGAATTATTAATGCTATTATGAGCACCTTTCAAATCAGCCATTAGACTTCCCATCATTCCACCCGGCAATCCTGAACCAACTAAGAGTGATGACATTTGCTTATTCTTTGGGTCAATAAAATACCCAAGGAAATCATCTATGAATGATTGTGTAAGTCTTCTTGCTTCCATATAAGCATTCATATTTAT
>JAFGID010000123.1 GCA_016929735.1 Ignavibacteriales bacterium
TGCGACTTTGCAGTGCATTGAGCCTGTCGAAATGCGTCATTGCGGTGAAAAACCCCGTGGGGGTTTAATGTTTATAGAAAAAGAACCGAAACAAAAATCATAACTCTGTAGGGGTTACACAGAAGGATTGCAAGTTATAAGTGATGTCCCCACTTTAGTCCTCCAAAAGGTTGTTATGATACTTCCCGATGAATCGGGAAACTCAACAACCATTATAACTTATTTTACTCCTAAGAACTTAATTATTTATCAGGGAAAATGGGTACAAGTTAGGAGCAGATTTTATATGTGTAAAAGTTGTTAAGACAATGAAGAGTGAAAAAGGGACTTATTTTTTAAAGAATCAATAGAGAAGATACCTGATATCAGTCAAGTTGAACCAATTAAATAGTTGATTTTTTACAAGACCCTTCAACAGCAGGTTTTTTTTATGCTGAAATTACAACAATATCAGGATTAACATCTTTTCGCAATAAATTTTCTATTGCTACAAGAGTACCTCGAATTGCGCTTGGACAACTACCACAAGCTCCCTGATAACGGATTTTCAATACATTGTTCTTAAATTCAATTATCTCTAATCCACCACCGTCTCTTTCGAGTGCAGGTTTAACTCGCGTATTGATTACTTCAGTTATTTGCTTAAATATTTCTGTTTCGTTCTGTAATGGCTTTGATATTTTTTCTGAAGGAATTTGTGATTTATCAAAATTAGTTAATATGGCTGACAATCCTTTTCGTATTTCTTCCCAATCAGCTTCAGGAGTTTTTTCAATTGTGATTATCCTCCCTGTATAAAAAACAGATACAACACCCCAGATCTCAAAAATTTGGCTAGCGAGTGGATCATTCTTTGATTCTTCAGCTGAATTAAATTGCCTTGCATCATATTTTAATAACCGCTCATTTAATACAAATTTCAACGCTTGCGGATTTGGTGTTAAATCTACATCTTCTATTCTAAACATAAATATCCTAATTTGTTATTACAAAAATATTAGATGAAATAATTTATTTTCGGTTGTCAATTATTAGTACAAATTCACCTTTTAATTTATTATTTTGTACTTCATTCAAAATATCTTCGATATAACCACGAAAA
The DNA here is from genome assembly GCA_016929735.1 of Ignavibacteriales bacterium. Classification (GTDB taxonomy): domain Bacteria; phylum Bacteroidota; class Ignavibacteria; order Ignavibacteriales; family Melioribacteraceae; genus JAFGPR01. Next base: position 1,103 of record JAFGID010000123.1, read on the forward strand.
ATTCTTTCACTTTCTAAACTTAAATTGTAAGCCAGAACAATTTTTTGTTTATGCGAAAAAATTTGTTTTATTTCCAATAATAATTTGAGAAGACGATAAGGAGTATCAAGAATAATTATTACATCTTTTATCTTTTTTAATTGAAATAATTCCTGTCTTCTAATATCTTTTTTTTGTGATAGCCAACCATAGTAATAAAATTTTCCAATTTCCAACCCCGAGCTGATAATCGCAGGAACTAATGAATTAGCACCGGGTAATGGAATAATATCAATTTTTGAAGTGATACAAAGATTAACTAGATAATGACCCGGATCCGAGAATAGGGGAGAACCACAATCAGAAATTAATCCTGCATTTTTCCCTTCTTTGATTTTCTTAAGAATTTCTGGAGCAATTTCTTTTTCGTTATGCTCATTTAATGAGTAGAGTTCTTTTTGTATATTAAATTTTGATAGTAATCTTTTGGCTATTTTAAATTCTTCACAAATAATAAGGTCAACACTTTTTAATGTATTTATTGCTCTTATAGTAATATCTTCATAATTACCAATTGGTGTAGGGATAAGATATAAATTACCTGCCATAAAAATATATTTCCAATGTAACTTTATTTGAGCGTTATTCTGAACGAAGTGAAAAATCCCAGACACTATTTGATGAGATGGGGCTGTCTCAAAAGCATTAAAAATGTCATTCCCGCGTCCCGATAAAATCGGGAGGAATCCATTAACTTGTTGTTATACAATGATTTACAAATTCCCTTTCACTTCTCTTTTGCTATAAATTACCCTTTTGAGATAGCCCCATGACATTAAATTATTTGATTATTTCTTTAATCTTATTTTCTAATTCATCAATCTTAACTTTGTATCTTTCACCTGTTTTTCTGAACTTGATTTCAATGGAATTTTCTTTTAAGTTTTTCTCGCCAACAATAATTTGTATTGGTATCCCAATTAAATCCGCATCGTTAAATTTAACACCCGCTGTTTCATCAATCCTATCATCAAATAAAATCTCATAGCCTTTTTTAGTTAATTCATCAAAAATTTTTTCTGCAATATTACTCACTTCATTGTTTTTCATATTTAAACCAACTAAATGCAAATCGAAAGGAGTTAAGTGCTCATTCCAAAGAATTCCTTTTTCATCATAATTCTGCTCGATAAAACAAGCTAATATCCTTTCAACACCAATACCGTAACTTCCCATTACAATTGGATGATCCTTACCGTGTTCATCGAGATAGCGAACTCCTAGAGCATCAGAATATTTTGTTCCAAGTTTGAATATATGTCCAAGTTCAATTGCTTTAAAAACTTCTAATTCATTTTGACAACGAATACATTTTTCGCCTGATTTAGCAAATCTTAGATCAGCATATTCAATATTTTTTACATCACGAACTAAATCAATGCCGCCAATATGAAAATCATTTTTATTTGCACCACTGAAGAGATTGTTCCTATCCTTTAATTTTAAATCGGCAATTATTCTCAATCCTATTTTAATAGGACCAATTGAACCTGCATCAGCACCTGTGATTTCTTTTAATTCTTCAGGATGTCCGGGACGAACTGTACCACCAAGAAATGATAATAGCTTATTTTCATTTACTTCTTCGTTACCCTGCATCAAAATTAAAACAGGTGTATCGTTATTGTGAATATAAATTCTGCTTTTAGCACATTGTGTATCATCTATTTTTAAGAATCCACAAAGTTCGTCAATGCTTTTAACATTTGGAGTTGATATTTCGTAAATTTCTTTTGAAATTTCATCACGTTTTATCGGTTCGATAATTGATGTAGCTACCTCGACATTCGCAGCGTATCCGCATTTGGAACAGTAAGCAACAGTATCTTCGCCTGCATCGGATTTGAGCATGAATTCTTCTGATTTGCTACCACCCATAGCACCACTCGAGGCACCAACAACGAAATATTTTAATCCACATCTGTCAAAAATTTTTCTATATGCTTTATCGTGTGCTTCGTAGGATTTATCCAATCCTTCGTAATCAACATCGAAAGAATAAGCATCTTTCATCAGGAATTGTCTTCCACGGATTACTCCACTTCGTGGTCTTGGTTCGTTACGGAATTTTGTCTGAATTTGATACCAAATTTGTGGCAAATCTTTATATGATTTCAAATTTCCTTTTGCATGAAAAGCCATTATTTCTTCATGTGTAGGAGCAAGTACATAATCACGATTTTTTATGTGAAATAAAGTATCGCCAAATGCTTCAACTCTTCCTGTTTCTTGCCAGATTTCCTTTGGATTCAATGCTGGAAGGTGGAATTCCTGACCGCCAATGGCGTTCATTTCTTCGCGAATTACCTCTGAAATTTTTCTAATTAATTTATAACCAATTGGTAAGAATGAATAAATACCAGCAGAGAGCATTCTTGTTAGTCCTGCACGTATCATTAAGATATGACTTGGAATAACAGCATCGCCGGGAGTTTCTTTTAATGTGGGGATAAATGTTTTACTAAAACGCATAATTCACTTAATTATTTATATTTTAGGTGCAAAAATAAATAAATGTTAATGGATGGCAAAGAAAAGAGAGGAGGAAATTATTATTTGAAACCTCTGAAATATTACACTATTGTCATACTGAAATCCGATTTATCGGACTGAAGCATCTCGTTTATACTCAGAATTAGATAGCTTTGAAGAACTATTTGTTGATAAATAAATGTCATTCCCAACTTGATTGAGAATCCATTTATTTTTTATACTTACAGATTTTCATAAAAGAAAAAATATCGCATCTTTTAGTTTTTCAAAACCTTCAATTAATATAATTCTCCTAAACGTCGAAATCAATTTAAAACATCAAACTGACTCCTATTGAAGGTAGAATTCCAATTGATGATTCATTTTCTGCAATTTGTTTTTCTCTATCCCAGCGCAGGTTATTGCTGTATTTATTATTGTAAATATTTTGAATGTCAAGATAAGTTATTAAACTCCAACCATTAAAATCCCACCTTTTATCAACTCGGACATCTAAAGAATGTAAAGCATCAAATCTCTCGGTGTTATATTTTTCAACACTCTGTGTACCATCGTTGTTAAATGGAGTATATGGATTTCCAGTCGCCAATCTAAACTTAAACGATGTTTCCCAATTTTTATCAAATACATATCCGAAGACGAGATTGACAATCCATCTCTGGTCGTATAAAGAATATCTCTCAATTTCATCAAGACCGGTAAATTTTGAGACATTATATGTCAAGCTGAAAAGAGCATAATGCGGAATATCAGAAGATTTTTTCTGAACCGAGAATTCAATTCCATTTGAATAACCAATACCACTACTTACAAGTTGCTCCAATCCGAATGTTGCGAAGTTATCGTTTGTTCCTGTATATCCTGCTCCTGTATTTGCCAAAACAATATACGGTCGCAGAACACTTGTTGGATAGTTATGGTAATCTTTGTAATAAAATTCCAGTTTAGCGCGGACATCTTTTCGCAACCTTTGGTCAATCCCTACGATATACTGATTTACTCTAATTGCTTTCAGATTTTTATTTGCTTCGTTTGCTTGCAACCAAATATATGAAGGAAACTGATGATAAATTCCTATTGCAAAATTTAATGTAGTCAAATCAGTCAAATAGTATGCAGTTGAAAATCTTGGACTGAAATATATTTTTTCTTCTATTGCATTGAAATAGTCCAACCGCAGTCCAAAATTGAAACGGATATTATCATTGCAACACATTTTGCTATATTGAGAATAAACGGATGCCTTATAATATTTTTTAGCTGAGGATAATTCATTAACCTCTAAAGTCTCACCAAAGGTTGTTGTGTATGGTGGGAAAAATACATCAGCATTGAATTTTATATATTTACCTGATGCGCCAAGATTGAGTTCGCTTGTTCTATCTAATTTATAAACTAAATCAAATTTAAGTTCATTCTCCTGCTCACGTGATTTATTTGTGAATATTGGGTTGAACAGTGTATCTTTTTGAAACGAATCGTAGTCAACAAAATTACGGCTTAAACTTATAGTGTAGAAACCATCTTTAATCAAATGCTGATATGATAACCCTGCTAAATATTGATTTTGATTTGTCCCTAAAATTCTGGAATTGTCTTCAATATCTTCTTTCGAATTATTGTTAAATTTTACTCTGTCGAAAGCACTTATGAATAAAAAGGAGAGCTTGTTAGTCGTATTAAAATTATAATTATATTTTGCTATTACATCCCAATATTCGGGGACGAAATTGAAACCAGCAGCATCAAAAATAAAGTCAAGATAACTTCTTCGTGCTGAAAAGAAAAATCTTTGGTTATCTGAAATTGGTCCCTCAAGGTTTAAGCCGAATTGTGTTGCAGAAATTGTTGCTTTGCCACCGAGTTTATCTTTTCTTCCTTCGCGTAAACTGAGTTCGAGGACTGATGATAATTTGTCGCCATAAATTGAAGAAAATCCACCTGTTGAAAAAGTTGTGTTCGATACAAAGTCCAGATTTATAAAACTTAACGGACCACCAGTTGCACCTTGAGTTCCAAAGTGGTTTATATTCGGAACAACAAATCCATCAACAATAAACAAATTTTCTGATGGAGCACCACCGCGAACAATTAAATCATTCCGACCTGCACTCACTTGCGAGATGCCTGGTAGAATTGACAAGGCACGAATCACATCTTCAAATCCACCTGGAGAGCGGCGAATTTCTTCATAGCCGAAGCTTGTTACGCTTATAACTTCTGTCGTATTAATGTCGAAATAATCAGCTTCGACTACAACATAATCCAACTCAACAGCGGATTGTAATAAGTCAAAATCAATCATAGCGGACATTGCTGAATTTACCACTACATCTGTTCTTATTCCCGGTTCATAACCGATAAAGCTTGCACGAACTTGGTATGTACCAATAGGAATATTTCTAATTTCAAAATATCCTTGAATGTCTGTTGCAGCACCAAAGTCAGTTCCAATCACAATTACATTTACACCGATAAGTGGTTCTTTACTCACTCTGTCAACTACTTTGCCTGTAATGTTGCCTCTTTGTGCAATGTTTGCTTGAAATGCAATAATAAATAAAAATAAAAATTTTAAAACTTTTTTAGTCATCTTAGCCTCATTTTTTTCTTTTTAGATGATAAAAATTAATAAAGGTTTTTAGAAAAAATGAATTTAATGAAAATAATTTATCAAGTGGAATAGATTTATATCAAATAGAAGCAAGTGATTTTGTGTCGGTTAAGAAAATGATTTTGATGAAGTAAATAGTTTTATACAGATGACATCTTTAGCAATTGGCGATAACTTTTATAATTATCTGACTTATTAGTTATTTATTGCTTTTTCCAAAAATAAAGATGTCATCTGTTTTGGGTGGGAATACAGTTGAATTTAATGCAAATAATTTATCAAGCGGAATTTATTTATATAGAATAGAAGCAAGTGATTTTGTCTCGGTTAAGAAGATGATTTTGTTGAAATAAGAAATAATTTTATATTAAATTAAAACTGCCGTAAAGTATGCAGCAGTTTTTTTTAATTTTAATAATTTAGCTCAGCAGTTAAATAGTCTAACAATATATTTTTTCCAGTAATCAAATAAGAATATTTCTGATTTATAAATAAAAATTTGAATTTTACTAATTAAGTACTTATTTTTGCACTTAAAGAATAACAATTTAAGGTGTATTATGTTAGTAGCGAATTTCACAGAGTTTAGAACAAACTTAAAAATTTTCCTTGATAAAGTGGAAGAAGATGGGCAAAGCATTATAATTAAGAGAGGAAGTGGTAAAGGTGCAGTAGTTATCTCGCTTGATGAATATAATTCAATAATGGAAACGGTTCATCTCTTAAGTTCAAAAGCAAATGCAACTCGGTTGTTCGATTCCATTCGCCAAATAGAGAAAGGGAAAAAAGTAAAAAAATCTCTGCTGGAAAAATGACAAAAATAGTATTCTCAAAGAATGCGTGGGAAGACTATACCTCTTGGCTTAAAGAAGATAAGAATATCTTAAAAAAAATCAATGACCTTATAAAAGACATTCAAAAAACACCATTTGAGGGTATAGGAAAACCTGAACCATTGAAATATGATTTAACAGGTTTGTGGTCAAGAAGGATTGACAGGGAGCATCGGTTAGTTTATAAAGTCATAAACAAAGAAATTATTGTCTATGCCTGTAAATATCATTACGAATAATATTATAATTTCCATAAAACAATTCAACAATTAGACAATTTAACCATCAAACAATTTAATCAATCAAAGAAACAACCTTATAAACTTGGTCATTTACTCGGGCAATTTCAGGGCAGGGGATAGTAACATCAGAAGTTTTTGGTGCAGTTGTTACTTGTTTCTCATCTATTACCATTGATGGAATTTGCATCTCAATGACACCTGTAGAATTACCGATAATTAAAATGTTGTCTCCAACAGAAATTTCTTCCGCTTCAATTTTAATATGAACAATGTTCGTCTTTCTGAAATAATTTATGACTTTGCCGACATAGATTTTTTTTGTTGTAGCGTGGCTACCATATTTTTTTGCAAATTCAGTTGCCTCGGGAATGCCGAAATAAAAACCGCTTGAAAATCCACGATTATAAACTTTCTTTAATTCATTCAACATTTCTAATTTAATTTCTTTAGTTAATTTACCCTCGGTATGTAAATCGATAGCATTTCTATAAATCGAGACAACTTTTGCAATATATTCCGGACTTCGTTTTCTACCTTCTATTTTGAATACATCAATTCCGGCGTCAATCAATTTATCAATAAATTCTATTGAGCATAAATCTTTTGGTGAAAGAACATAGTCATTCCCGAGTAGTAGGGAATAGTCATCTTGTTTATCGTAAATTTCAAACTCTCTGCGGCAGGGTTGTAGGCATTCACCACGATTTGCACTTTGGCCAAAGATACTTTGACTTAAAAAACATCTACCACTGATGGCAACACACATTGCTCCATGAATAAACGTTTCGATTTCTATATCAACTTTTTCTCTCATTTCTTTTATTTTTTCTAAGGTACATTCACGGGCAAGTGTTATTCTATGAGCACCTAATTCTTGATAATATTTTGCTGCTTCTGAATTTGATATTGAAGCTTGCGTGCTAACACAAAATGGAACTCCAAATTCTATACATCTTCGAACAACAGACATATCCCAACAAATTACGAAATCAATTTCAGCTGCTTTAACTTCTTTTAAGATTTTTTCAACATCGTTTAATTCATCTTCATATATAATTGTATTCAAAGTCAAGTTTGTTTCTATCTTTTTCTCTTTACAAATTTTTGCAATTTCTTTTAAATCGATAAGCTTAAAATTATCTGCTTTTGCTCGCATATTTAATTTATCGATACCAAAGTAAATAGCATCTGCACCTGCTTTAATTGCTGCATGAAGCATTTTCCAATCACCGACGGGTGCAAGTAATTGCGGTTTCTTCATTCTATATATAATTTAATTGATAAAAAAATTTTTAATAAATTAAAATAATTCTTAAAATTGCATCTTAAAATTTACAATAAAATAAAATACTAATTAATAATTTTGCACACATTTTATGAACTTGATTAGAATAATAATTTTATTTGTTATAATATTTTTAATCGAAGGATACTTCGGATTAAAAATTTGGAAAGCACTAAAAAAAATAACTAAGCAAAATTTTATTAAAACCGCTAAAATTTTAATCCTTATTTATTTCATCTTTTCCAATATATACCTTTTCTTAATTCTTTTAAATTTTGCCTACAGATATTTCTCAGGCAACTTTTTATTTGTAAACATTGAGAGCAATTGGATAGATTATTTGTTGATATATCCATTCTGGATAAATTTAATAATTATGGTCCAGTCAAATTTATTTTTTATTGTTTTGGATTTGCTTCATTTAATACTATTATTCTTTGGAAACTTAAAAAAGAAGTTCCTCAAGTTTAAACCGATATTAGTGATTTTAATTGCTGGAATATTTTTTCTATTTGTTCCGATAAAAATTTATTTTGACCTTAAGCAAGTTGAGGTTAATATTTTTTATTACTACAAAAATGATCTGAATGAAAATTTGAATGGGTATAAAATCGCTTTTATTTCAGACATACATTTAGATAGGTATACAGATGGCGAAAGGATTGATAGATTTATTAATTTGTTAAATGACCAACATCCCGACATAGTATTGATTGGAGGTGATTTAGTTTCTTCCTATGATAATTATGTTGAAAAAGTTGCTAATAAATTATCTAAAATTAAAAGTAAAGATGGTATATTTTCATGTGTCGGAGATCATGATAGTTGGATATATCGTGAATCGGTTTCGAAAAGCAAACAAAAAATAATTGTTGCCTTAAAGAAGAAAGGCATTTTAATGCTTGATAATGAAAATATATTCATTCAAAAAGATAGTTCGACAATCGGAATCACATTTGCAACTAAAACTTATGTTGAAAAAATTACTAAGTATGAATTAGATACCTTGAGTAAATTTGAGAGCAATTTAAAAATAATGGTTGTTCATCAACCAGATGAAAATATTATTAAGGTGTCAAATGAAAATAATTATAATCTGATGTTTTCTGGTCATACACATGGTGGTCAAATAACATTTTTATTTCCTTTTATTGCTTTAACACCTACAATTTTTGAAACTAAATATATAACAGGTGAATATTGGTTTGATGATATGCTTTATATTATTTCAGATGGATTAGGAATGTCAATTGCCCCAGTTAGGTATAATTCTGCTGCAGATATAAAAATAGTTGTTCTAAAGAAAAATAAATAAAAATTTGGATGAAGAAATTAGTAATACTTTTTATTTTAATATTTTCATATTCAAATGTTGCTTCACAAGATTCAACATCACTATTATGGAAAATTACATCACCTGAGAATGATTTGGTATCTTATCTTTATGGAACGATTCATGTTCGAGATAAGAGAGTTTTTGAATTTGTAGATTTTTTAAAAGTAAAGATTCTTTCGTGTGATGCTTATGCTTCCGAAATATTACTCGATGATACATCTAATTTGAGAAATAAGATTGATTTTTATACTGCTGTTGATAGCACAAAAGGACTTTCAAAAATATACACTAACGAAGAATATAATAGAATTGCTTTGAGGTACAATGAAATATTAGGTTCAGATCTGAAAAAAATGGAATATGTTAAACCTCATGTTGTTTCTGCATTTTTAATAGGAAAACTTTTTAGGCAAAAAAATAAAGAAATTTTAGATTCATATCTATATAATTTCGCTAAAGATAATGGTAGAAAACTATATGGTTTGGAAAATTTAGAAGAACATAATAATACTTATTTGGAATATTATGTGGGGAATGACTCGATGCAAGCTGCTAGACTTTTAATTCTAATTGATAATTTTTATTTAATTAGGAAGCAAACAGACAAAATGCTTAATTATTACAAGGATAATTCCCTGGACTCAATGATTGTCTCGTTTAATGATAATCTGGAAAATAAAAATATTCAAGAAAACTCTGATATTATTGAAATCTTCGATGTAATAACGGTTGAGCGAAACAAAAAAATCGCTATGAGTATTTCAATTATAATTGTAAACGAATCTTTATTTTGTGCAATCGGAGTTGGACATTTGGTTGGTGAAGGAAATGTTGTTGAGTTATTAAGAGAGAAAGGATTTATACTCGAACCTATTCAATTAAAAATTAATAAAAAACCTAAAAAAGCACAAGAAAGTGAATAAATTTTCTTAAAATTTTGTAGAAATTAAGAATTTTATTGTAGATATTTGAAATTGTAAAAAAGTTATTTTTTAATTAAGGAGGATATATGAAGTATATTTTCATTCCTGTGCTCTTTCTTGCATTTGTTTTTTCATGTACGCAAGTTACGCTTGAGCCAGTAGATTTTTCATGGCCTTTGGAGAGCATCCTTGATATTGATGCAAATGGATTTATCAAGGACCAGAGATTTGCATTAAACATTAATGTTAAGGGATTACTCGATGAAGAAAGGAAGGAAAACAATAATGTTCCACCGTCTCAGATTCGAATTATCAGAAATAAGGATGGGTTTTATTTTATGACAGCAAATGGTTTTAAGAATGTTTATGTTTTTAACTCAGGTATTGGAAAGCTTGAACTTGAGAATAAAATTCTTATAACGGAAATGGGGATGAGTTCACCGGCTTTAAATCAGAGATTACCTTATATTGAACTTGTTAATGGCAATGAAAAAATTAAATTAAATCACGAAGGAATTATAGGAGATAAGTAATATGAGAAAAATATTAAGCTTAGTTGGACTATTCTTTCTTGTTTCAAATTTTATTTTTGCCCAGTCAGATGCTCAAATAGTACAGGATTATAAGGCGAAGCACAAATCAATACAAAATTCAATCGAGAACGCTACATCGACAGAAGAATGTACCGAAATTTCTCAAGAGATTAGCATGCTGCAATCTAAATATGCTGAACATAAGGAATTGCTTGACGGTGCCTTGTATCCAGATGATTTCAATTCTTCAATCCAAAAATTGAAGAATGCATTATCTGTTAAAAAAGCTGATGTTACACATATAACTGTTTTAACAGAAGAAGTAAGTCAATTAACAATTTTAGTAAATCAGCTGAATGAAGAAAATAAATTGTTAAGTAGCGAAATCAAAACACTTAGATTGCAAGGCGAGAAAGATAAACGAACAATTGATTCGCTTAACACACTTGTAAAAAGATACTGGGCAAATATTCAAAAGAGAGATGAGTTAATTTTTGAGATGGTGGATAGTATCATAATTGATTATAATGCTATGCCAACAGCTATGGATACAGAAACTCGTTTGCAGTTGAGCAATAAAACTGACAGAAAGAATCTATTTCCAAATATTAAAAAATCAATTAGCGAAAAAAGAAGTTATTTAACAATGATAGATTTACAACCAACGGATTATGGAAAGTTGGTTGACGATCAACAAAAATTTGAAGAAATGTGGTCAACATCGGGACCAAAGTTTGCAGATATATATTTAGATAAAAAAGATCGCGCTAGTGAGATAGAGGAAATTAATAGACTTGTTGAACAATGGCGAGCAGAAATTTATGCTTCTGTGTGGGATAAAATCGATAAGATTTTTGAGAAGTATAAAATTAGATTAGGAAAATTTGAAAATGGAAACGAATTTGAGAAACTAACATTAGATTTTATTGAGAGAGAAATTGACAAAACGGAAAAAGGTGATCTTGATGAATTAGAACAAACATATATTGCTTTTAGTGATAGTGTCTGGTTTGGTGAGTTGGAGTCGGAATGGTTATCTGTTCTGCTTCAAAATGATTTATTAACAAATGTCCAACGAGATAATATTGAAACTAAACTTGCAGAATGGGGGGAAATCTTTGGTGCTACGGCAAAGACAGATTACACTTTGTTTATAATCATCGGTATGGGTGTCATTATTATCGTTTTGATTGTAATTATTCTGCTTGGCAAGAAGAAAAAAGTTCAAGAATAAATCGAAGTATGATTATCATAAAAATAAATAAGCCCTCTGTTTTATGAGGGCTTTTTATAATTGAAAATTTGAAACTATCGAAAGCAATTTATATCCTAAAAATGTTAACTTAAAATAATTGGAGAAAAAAATGAAGATTATTAAATCAATCAGTATTTTATTTGTTTTCTTTTCATTTATATTATTTGTAGTTGGATGTAATGACAAAAAGGAATCAGAAAAAGAAAATAATACTGAAATTAATTATGAGAATAATTCCGGTGATCAACCTGATGGAATTATTATTGAAGAAGTCGTCAACAGGGAGTTCCTCGGTACAATCAACGAAAATCTTAAAATTAAAATGAAATTAAAATTTTCTGATGAAGTAGTATCTGGAGAATATAGTTATGACGGAAAAAAAGAAGAATTAACTTTGAGGGGTCAATTTGTTGATAACATTTTAAATTTGACAGAATACGACTCAAAAGATAATGTTACAGGATATTTCGAAGGCGAATTAACTGAACAATATCAAATTGTTGGTATATGGTCTAATCCTAACAATACAAAAAAATTTGAATTTGTATTAGAAGAAGTTAAAAATGACTTGTCCGAAGGAAAAAATATTACTGGTGCATATTCCAAAGGTGATGGTGATATTTATATTTTATATATCGGTGATGGAAAAGTAAAATTTCAGGGTTTTGCATTCTGGAATAATTCAGTTACTGGAGGCGCTAATACAGGTGAAGTCGCGGGAATTGAGAATTTGAAAAATAATGAAATTCACTATTCGACTGGTCCAGACGAATATGATTGTAATATGACGATAAAAATTACAAAAAATGGTTTAAGTGTAACTGAAAAAACTATTGGTACTTGTGGTGGAATGAATGTTACTTTTGAAGGTGACTATGAAAAGATATCTGATGAAATTGATAATTGGGATACATATAATTGGATGAATATATATTAAAATCGTGATTGATTGATTTCCAAACAACAAATATAAATTACAGTAAATTATTTGTTGTTTGGATATTTTATCTTAGCTCGATGTTTATTTAAAATTTGTTTTTTGTAATTTGGAATGTAATGTTAGTGTGCATCTAACCAATTATCAGCGACGCCAATATCAACAGATACCGGTACTCTCAGTACTATTGCTCCTTCCATCAATTCCTTAACCATGGGTTTGACGATTTCTAATTCATCTTGATAAACATCGAAAATTAATTCATCATGTACTTGCAGAACCATTTTACTTCTTAATTTAAGTTTACTAAATTCATTGAAAATTCTTATCATAGCAAGTTTTATCATATCGGCAGCAGTACCTTGAATAGGCATGTTTATAGCAACTCTTTCTTCAAATTGCCTTATCGTTCTATTATTGCTGTTAATGTTTCTCAAAAATCTTCTACGCCCTAAAAGTGTTTCCGCATATTCTTTATCACGACCAAATTCAATACACTGCTGCATGAAATTCTTTACATTTTTAAATGTTGCAAAATAATTATCAATAATTCTTTGAGCTTCGCTTTGTGGAATTCCTAATCTGGTTTTTAAACCGAAAGCACCGAGTCCATATAATATTCCAAAATTCACTTCTTTTGCTTTTCGACGCATATCTGAATTCACTTCATTCGGTTCTATTCCAAATATTAGTGACGCAGTTTTTGTATGAATGTCTTCACCTTTACCGAATGCTTCAATTAATGTTTCATCACCACTTAAGTGAGCCATTATTCTTAATTCAATTTGATTGTAATCAGCACATAGTAATTTGTGTTCTTTGTCAGCCGGGATGAATGCAGTTCTTATCTCTTTCCCCATATCTGTTCGAATAGGAATATTTTGTAAGTTAGGCCTTAAACTTGACAATCTTCCTGTTGCCGTAACTTGTTGATTGAAGGTAGTGTGGATTCGTCCGGTTTTTTCGTTTATCAATTCAGGCAAAGCATCTGTATAAGTAGTTTTTAATTTTGAAATCTGACGTATCTCTAAAATCAAGTCAATAATTTCATGCTCACCCTTCAAAGCTTCGAGTGCTTGAGCATCCGTAGAGAAACCTGTTTTTGTTTTTTTTGTTGGATTTAGTTGTAATTTTTCGAATAATATTTTTTGTAGTTGCTGAGGTGAATTGATATTAAATTGCTCTCCGCTTAAATCATAAATTTTTTCGGAAATGTATGTAATTTTTTCTTCTAAATGGACAGATAATTCATTTAAAATATTCTTATCAATTCTAATTCCTGTTCTTTCCATATCTTCGAGTACATATACAAGTGGAAATTCGACTTTAGTTGCTAATTTGCTTAGGCTGGATTCTTCTAAATCTTTTATAAATCTTTTATAGAGTTGATAGGTGATATCAGCGTCTTCGCAGGAATAATCGGATAATTTAATTAATTCAACATCATAAATGTCTGTCCCTTTTCCTTTTGAATGTATTAAATCTGAATATTCTATCGTTGTATAGTTCAAATATTTTTTCGCAAGATTATCGAGACTATTTTTTTGGTCGGGGTCAAGTAAATAAGCAGCGAGCATTGTATCAAAAAATAAATTCTTGACATCAATGCCATAATTTCTTAGAACTGCAATGTCAAATTTTGCATTTTGACATACTTTTTTGATCTCTTGATTTTCAAAAATTGGTTTAAATAACCTAATGAAAATTTCAATATCTAACCTATCGGATAAATCCCGATTGAATAAATCCGTATTCAGTATCTTTGGTTTTAATGCAATGAAATATGCTTCTTTTATCTTAACAGAGAATGAGACACCAATCAAATTAATATTTTGGATATCAAGGGAATCTGTTTCAGTATCAAAAACAAATAAGTCTGATTTTGATAACTTGTCAGCTAACTTTTTTGCATCAGCTTCTTTTGTTATTAAAAAATAATTATTTTTTTGATTGTCAAAAATATCGTATTGTTCAGATGAAATTTCTTCTTTTGTATCAAATGAACTGTTATCGTTCGGGAATAATTCTTTTAGTTTAGGAATAAATGATTTAAATTCAAGTTCTTGAAATATTTGAATCAAATTTTTCGTATCGGGGGTTTTAATTTTTGCATCTTCAGAATTAAAATCAAAATCAATATCAGTAATTATTGTAGCAAGTTTTTTTGAGAGGAATGCATTTTCTTTTCCTTCAATCAAATTTTTCCTTACACCCTCTGGTGAGATATTTTCTATATCATCATATAAATTTTCTATCGTTAAATATTTTTGTACAAGAGGCAATGCTTTTTTAGGTCCTATCTTTGCAACACCCGGTATATCATCAGAACTATCTCCAGTCAAAGCAAGATAGTCAATTATATTGATAGGGGAAAATCCAAATTCTTCCTGGATAGTTGCTTCATCTAATATTTTAAATTCTTGTGAAGATTTATCAGGTCGAGCAATTTTTGTAAAATTAGTTATTAGTTGAATTAAATCTTTATCAGATGTAACAGCAATAGTTTGAATATCAGATTTTTCATTTCTTTTTGAGATAGCTCCAATAATATCATCAGCTTCATAACCCGGAAGCAAATAAACGGGAATTTTGAAAGAACTTAGAATTTGCTTTATCCTTTCGATTTGTGGAATGAGGTCTTCCGGTATTGGAGGGCGGGATGATTTATATTCTTTATAGACTTGGTGCCGAAATGTTTTTTCTTTGGAATCTAAAGCTACTGCAAGATGAGTGGGTTTAATATTTAGAATTATTTTAAAAAGTTGACTTAAAAAACCGTATGTCGC
Organism: Ignavibacteriales bacterium; assembly: GCA_016929735.1. Lineage (GTDB taxonomy): Bacteria > Bacteroidota > Ignavibacteria > Ignavibacteriales > Melioribacteraceae > JAFGPR01. The sequence goes on from JAFGID010000123.1 coordinate 16,379, forward strand.
TGAGGTAGGCTCTCCTTTTGAATTAGATAATTGGTTTCCTCTGAAAGCATAGAATGCTTTATATATTAAAGACATACCATCAATTAAAACATACTTGTTCATATATCTAAAAACGAATGTTATTAAAACATTATAATTTATGTAGTTAATTTTTGTAATTTTGCAAACAAAATTAACAAATAAAAATTTTATAATTTACTATTTTTTATTGTTCATTATTATCAAATAATTATATATTTGCCAATCAAAAAAAAATTTTTATTAACAGGAGGAACAATGAAGACTTTACGTTGGATTTTAATTTCTTTTCTACTTGTTGGAAGTTTAAGTGCACAGGTCTTTCAACCTGCAAAAGTTTTATCGCAAGGAAAATTCAGAGTTGGGATTAACCCTCTCTTAATGGAAGAGAGTTTTGCGTTTTACATTCATGGGGGTGTTGGTTTAGGTTCAAGGATGGATTTAGGTTTTAAATTAGGATTTGGTGAGGGCGATGCTTATTTCGGCGCTGATATCGACTATGGTATTCTTATTCAACAATTTAGTCTTACTCTTGGTGGAGGTCTTCATCATTGTGGAGTAATGGGTATTGATGTAACTATTAAAGCTGGATATGATATCCCAAGTTCGGGTGTTGAGATTCATGGAGGTTTTGATTTTGATATTAATTTCCATGAAGGTAACTCAACCTCACCACTTTGGTTTTTATTAGGACTTGAATGGAGAGTTAGGAGCATGATTGCGGTTGTGCTTGATGTCGAAATCGGTGTCACTGAAGAGGCACCAAATATTTTTGGTGGTGGTATCAACTTATACTTTTAATTTATTAAACAGAAATTCGTAAAGAATGAAAAAATTAATATTTGTATTTTTATTATTTTTTTGTATAATCAATTTTGTTTATACCCAAGAAACTTCCATTTATGTTGCTACTTGGAATCTTGAAAATTTATTTGATAATATAGACGATCCAAATGTTGAAGATGAAGAGTGGCTCATTGATAGCAAAAAAGAATGGACAGATGAGAGAATCGCCATCAAAATGGAAAATCTTTCACGAGTAATTAAATATATGAATGTAAATAATGGACCTGATTTATTAGGTGTTCAGGAAGTTGAGAATGAAGCGATATTACAAAAATTGATTGACAATTATTTGGAAGAATTTAATTTTCAAATAGCATATGCTGAATCTAGGGATCTTAGAGGAATAGATGTAGGGTTATTATATAATGCAGATAAATTTTTATTTATTGATAAAGAACAGTTATCTGTTGATATTGGTCAAAGACCCACGCGCGATATTTTACTAGCAAAACTTCTTTTTGCTGAAGATACATTTTTTGTTTTCGTAAATCACTGGCCTTCTCGAGCAGGAGGACAGGAGATTTCAGAACCCAAACGAATTTTGGCTGCTAAAATGCTAAAAAATAAGGTGGAAGAAATTTTAATTAAAAACCCGAATGCAAAAATTATTATCATGGGTGACTTTAACGATGAACCAGTGAATATCTCTATTGCTGATACACTTCAAGCTGATTTCTTTATATGTAATGAAGAAATAGAGGGAAATAAGAACTTATTTAATTTAGCATATAATTTGTATAGTGATAGTTTAGGAACTTATATGTATCAACAACAATGGAACATGTTAGATCAAATTATCGTTACAAAAGGACTAATTTTAGGAGAAAAGTATCAATATATTTGTAATTCTTTTGAAATAATTAAACCGGATTTTATGGTAACCAGAAGCGGTAAATGGGAAGGTGCTCCATATCCAAGTTTCGGAAGTGGAAAATTCCTTGGCGGATATAGCGATCATTTCCCGGTCGGAATAAAAATTTTAGTTTTTGAATAAAATAATTTAAAAAAATGGTTGTAATTTTGTTTTTTTTGTTAAATTTGCACCAATAAATAATTAAATTTTAAAACAATTAATAAAATTAAAAAATTAACATTGGAGGTAATCTCTTATGCAACTATCAGCAATTTTTGAATCCGTTTCTTACTTGTTTGCACAACCTTGGACTGGACAAAGCGAAGGTGGTTTTCTAAATTACTTAGAAACAAAATTCGTTGAAGGTGGTGAGTTTATGTATCCTATCCTCGCATGTTTAGTGCTTGGATTGGCTTTTACATTTGAAAGATTTTGGACATTGACACGTTCATCTACAAATACGAAAAAATTTGTTGTTCAGATTAAAGACGCTTTAAAA